>DAIUBX010000577.1:0-2363 GCA_036846465.1 Bernardetia sp. | reverse complement strand
TTCCATACAATACGCAAGGTACATAACCTTCTTTACGCAACAAGTGAGCAGCTTTTGCTCCCATTTGATTTTCTTTTCGGTAATAACCGATAATTTCTAAAGATTTCATTTTTTGTATAAATTAAATTGTCTAAAGACGATTGCCGACCGTCTTATAAAAATAAAGATGCAAAGTTCTTCTTTTTTTGTCAGATAAACAATTTTATTGAGGATTAATTTGATTAATTGGCAAATTAACCTTGTTTTAATTTTATACAAGAGAAAAGAAATAGAAAATGCACAAATAATTAGTAAATTAGGCAAAGATAATTTTTTGCTTGTTTTATAGCGATTCTTAAACAACTTCATTCTCTCATTTTTTATTTCCTATTTCTCTTTTATGAAATTTCCACATCCATTTATTTTTTCAAATTCAATTATTCTTGCCTTGCTTTATATCTTGGTTATGGCTTGTACGCCTGATAAGATGGAAGAACCTCCAAAGAATCTGGAAAAATTTATCAAGCGTAACGTTTTTCATTCAGACACAACGCTTCAAAAAATTTATGATGCTGCTAATGAAAGAGATGCCGAAACGGTAGTTAGTTATTTTTCAAATCCACAAGAAAAATACAGAAAACATGCCGCTCTTACTTTTGCTTCTTTGCAAGATAGTAGTTTTTTGCTGCCTTTATTAGAATTATTAAATGATGAAAAAACCTCCGTTCGGTTGGCTGCAGCCACAGCAATTGGGCAGTTTTGGGCAACGAGTAGTGAAAAATTATTGCTAGAAAAAGTAACGCAAATACAAAAAAACGGAAACTTTGATGCCAATGTTCAGCAGCGACTTTTGGAAGCTATCGGAAAAAGTGCTACTCAAAAAGGGTTACAGTTTTTGACACTAAAAAGTTATGAAAATGATACATTGCGAGTAGGACAAGCTATCGGGATTTACCGTGCTGCGACTAAGCCAAAAGTAAATGAGCGAGTAATTTCGGATTCAGCTACCGTTTTGATGCTTGATTTTCTTACTATTCAGAAACAAAATTATACAGTACGTTTGATGGCTTCAGCATATTTTGCTCGTCTTGGTGACAAAATTATTCCAAAAAATGAAACGGATGCTATTCAAAATAAAAAACAAAGTGATTTTTTTGAAACCTTAAAAAATAGAGCTGACAAAGACTCTCAACTTTTTGTGCGTTCGAACGCTGCACAGGCTTTAGGAGCAATAAAAACAAAGGAAAATGAAGATTTTTTAATTAAACTATTAAATAAAACAGATGAAGATTATTTAGTCAAAATATCAGCTATTCATGCGCTCGGAAAATTTGATGATTCTCCAAGAATAAAAAAAGCAATCGGAAATTATATCAATGCCAAAAATCCAAATCTTCAAATTGCAGCTTCTGAAACCCTTAAAAATTTGGCTCGTCTGACAGATTACAAACTTTATTTGGAATGGGCAGAACAAACAACTAATTACAGAACTCGTGCAAATCTTTTGGCAGGAATAATCAAAATAGAGAAAAACGAAAATATAGCTTCTCAAAAAGCAATTTCATTATTAGATTCTTCTAAAAATGTCTATGAAAAAATGGCTTTGTTACAAGCTCTTTCCGAAAATCTCCAAAATATGGATTTGATTTTAGATACCCTTCAAACTACTCAAAATCACCTTTTGCGAACAGCAGCAACCGAAGCACTTTTAAACATTTCGACAAATTCGTTATCAAATTCTACTCAAAAAGTTTCTTCTCAAGAAAAAGAACAACTAAGTAAAGGCTTTGAATTTGCTATTGCCTCAGGCGATGTAGGTGCAATGGCTTTGGCTTCAAATGCACTTATGAGTGAAGAATTTAATCAACTATATAAATACAAAACGAATTCTTTAATTAAAACTCTAACAGAAGCGAGGAAAAAATTAGTCTTACCAAAAGAAATTGAAACCTATCAAGAAATCAGTAAGACAATAGAATTTTATACAGGAAAATCCACAGAAATACCACCTCCACCACCCACAAAAGAAGTAGATTGGAAACTCATAAATACACTAGATGCAAGACATACCATAATTCTGAATACCAATAAAGGGGAAGTAATTGTATCTTTATTTACAGAAGAAGCTCCTGCAACAGTAGCAAATTTTGTAACTCTAGCAGGAACAGGATTTTTTAATAAAAAGAAATTCCATAGAGTTGTTCCTAATTTTGTAGTACAGGGTGGCGACCCACGAGGCGACGGCTGGGGAAGTGTAGATTATACCATTCGTTCTGAGTTTTCTACTTTTTATTATGATGATGAAGGATATTTGGGAATGGCTTCGGCAGGAAAAGATACAGAAAGTTGTCAGTTTTTTATTACCCATTCACCTACCCCTCATT
>DAIUBX010000576.1:0-2369 GCA_036846465.1 Bernardetia sp. | reverse complement strand
AATAATACGTTCTTCTTTGCCTATATTGAATATTCATGAAGCTGTCAAAACGCAACTCATACAGAATGGAGTAAATCCTAATTTAATACACCCTCCTTTTGGTAAACGAACCCCAGAATTAAAACTAGCAGGGTTTCTCAAACAAAAAGACCAAGATATTTGTATTTCTCCTAATTCTATTGAACCAAGTCAAGAATTTTTACAAACTGGTCTTTTACAAGGAGTAATAGATAATTATGGCGAAGAGTTTACAAAACGCACGCTTACTATAAACGTTCGCAGTCAGATTAGTAGCATTCAAAAAAACTTTGATACACTTTATGAAAGAACAGTTTCAGAAGCTCAAAACTTGCACGAAAGATGTCCAGAAATGGTTTTAGGAGAGGTTTATATGATTGCAGTTCCTGAATATGATGATAAAGAATTTGAAAATAATAAAATAGCTTTCAAAAATAGTAGCTCAAAATTAGTAGAGAAATATATCAAATCTTTTCAAGCTGTTACAGATAGAAAGACGACTTTGAAAAATTTCTATCAATATGAAGCTACTTGTTTACTTATCGTAGATTTTAATAAACCTATTCCAAAAATTTACCACTCTACTACAGAATTGAAAGCTGATAATTTGTTAAATGAGGATTCTAACACCATTTTTGAAGGATTAGAGTGGATAAATTTTTCTTCAAAATTGATTCAAATTTATGAAACTAGATTTGGTAAAGGAACATTAAGTTGATATTTTTCCACCAAAAAATCATCTATTTCATTTTTATTTGATAAAGATTTTAATATTTCTATTTCTTGATTTGAGAAGTTAGGAATTGTAAATTTTTCGATAAAGTTTTTCTGATAACATGGAAAACCTCCTTCAATCGAAACGCTTGTTTTATTGATATAATATTCCATCACAACAGAATTTAAAATTTTCTGAACTAGCAAAATATTTTTTTCTTGAGTAGCAAAATGTACCTCTTCTACAAATAAAGAATTTTCATTATTTCTTTTGCTATCCCTATTAAAGTAAATTCCATATCCATTTGTATAATAGGCACTTTCTTCTTCTACAATCAAAAAACGAGGTTTTTTACTAAAAGTAGGATTCAGTATTTTTTTACCAAAACGTGTTATTCCCTGCGTTCTTGCCCACACATAAAAAGGCGAATAATTTATTTTCCCCTTATCTCTACTTTCTAACTTATCTTTTTCAGAAAGTAAATACTGATAACAATTTGGATACTTTTCTTTAAATTCTTCTTCTAAAATAGGAATAGCCGTTTTTGAGTCTGTGTAGTAAGGTGTAATTATTCGGAGTGTATTATTTTCTATTTCCTTCTGACTCTTAAATTTTGATATTTTGTAAACAGGTTTTGTAATTTCCTTTTCTATTCTGAATGTTCCGTTTTCGGTATTTTTTATCAAAAAATTATTTTCTTCATTAGCAGCGTCAACAAAAAATACTTCATCTTTTAGTGTTGCAATTCCGACAGCAATCGTAAAAAGATTTTTTATTGGTGTTCCAATGTTTTCTATTGTCTTAATATTTTTTTGTTCGTCTGTTTTGAGCAAACGCCATTTTTTGGCATTTAGATTTTTGATATAATTTGGCGAACCATTAGCAGCATTTAAAAACGCTTCACATTCTTGATTTTCTTTTATTTTATCGTACAAAATAGATTCATTTTCTTTTTTATTCAAAAATGAAATAGCCGTATAAGTTTGTGCATCAAAAACCTTTTTATAACTAAAATCTATAATTCGTGTCAGAGATTTTGTAGTTAAAAAATAACTACGCAGCGACAAACCAGCCAAAGAAGTAAAATAATTGTTAGGTGTAATATAACCTAATTTCCCATTTTGAGTAAGCAAGTTATAACCTAATTCGAAGAAGGCAAAGTAAAGATTAAATGTTCCGTTATTGATAGTTTTCCATTTTTTCATCAATGAAAGGCGATTTTCATCAGATAAATCTTGGTATTTTACATAAGGAGGATTACCAACAATTATCTCAAAATTTGTTTTCCAATCTGCTTTCAAACTATCTTGAACATAAATATTAAAATCAGTTTCTTCAATTATTTCATCATACAAAAGACCATACAGACAAAAAATAAGTTTTGCTCGTCTTGCATTGTATTCTAAAATATCTGACCCATAAATATTTTCTTTGATGATTTTTTTTATACTTTTATTATATTTGTTTTTATAATAATCAACAAGTCCAATCAAAAAAGCACCTCCTCCACAACTTGGGTCTAAACATTTATCTTTTTCCTTTGGATTGATTTCATTGATGATAAACTCAACAACGTAAGTAGGCGTAAAAAAAGCACCGTTAAGTTTTCGGTCAGAAATAGGAATCAAAAGTTCTA
>DAIUBX010000575.1:0-2398 GCA_036846465.1 Bernardetia sp. | reverse complement strand
ATAGGAAAAACCTGCTCGGTAAGTTGTTCTAGCTAAGTAATTTGAATTACGAACATTAGGTATAATTTCTCCTCCGACACTAATTTTATAGCTGCTCTGCAAACGATTACTTCCTAAAATGGTAGAGCCATTAGAAGTACTCCAATCTTGCATCGTATAATCTACACCAATGCTATACGCTGTATTTTGTGTACCCGATGCAGCTTCTAAATAACCACGTTGTAAGCTAATTCCGAAAGTAAAAGCATCTGGAATTTGAATAGATTCTTTCTTTTCTGAAAAAAGTGTATCTCCATCAACTACTAAATCACGAAGAGTTTTACGCTCAAAAGCTCTAAAATGTGTCGCACTAAAATCAGCAGCACCATCATAACTTACACCTATATTAATCTGCGAATTATCAAAAACAGGAACAAAATAATGCAAACCCAAACGATATGTAAAATCACTATAATTATAACGGTCATTAAGTTGAGCTATAAAGCCTCCTCTAAAATCATCTAGTGTAGAAGTAGAAGTATTACTAATTGCTCCAAAATTATAATTGATTTGCGCTCCTACTGAAAGATTTTTAAAGATTTTGTGTCCTGTACTCAAAAATACTTGTGAAACTCCTCCTGTTCCTGCATAGTCATATTTTACGAAAGTAGGCGTGTTGGGTAAAAGCTCATAACTAACAGCATTATATTTTACAGAAGAAAAAGGCTGAAATCCTACATTAATTGCCATATTTTTATAAACTGGGAATATCAATGACAAATAGCCTAAATTTCCACCAAAATCATTTGTCTGAATTGTATTGGTTTTTAAATCACTATATTGACCTACTCCAGCAGCTTCAAAAACGGTAAGTTTGTGATAACTCAAAAGAGCTGGGTTTTGAAGATTTGAATATTTTACTGTTGGAAGGCTTACTCCCATTCCACCCATTCCAAGATTAGAAATCGAACGCTGAGAAGAAATATCTCCTAATCCAATTCTTGAAAAAGGATTATTTGCCGTTTGAGCAAAACTAGATAGAGATGTAAACAAAATAAAAATTACTACTAAACTTGAAGTAGATAATTTTGGAACAGAACGGAGATAAAAATTAGTTGTCTTCATTATTTTTTATAAACTGGAAAATTCGTTGTAATCCTATCAAAACCAAATTTGATTCGATAGTCCATGTTGGATAAGTAGAAGAATGATTTGTAAATCTTGTTAGATATTCTTCCCACCATTTTTTTAAAATTTGAGCATCGCCACCACAGACGACAATATTTAATTCTTTATTTGTGTTGTTTTCATTCGTATTTATTTGATTCTGATAAAAATCAATAATCCCCCTTATTTCAGACATAAGTCCAAACTGAACCCCACTTTGCATGGCTTCCTGTGTTGATTGTCCGATAGGAGTAGGTACATTTTCATTCGATTCTAACAAAGGTAATTTTGCCGTAAAATGATTCAGTGCTTTAAAACGCATCTGCAAACCTAATGAAATACTTCCTCCTTGATAAATTCCACTTATTTGATTAGAATCTGTATCAATAAAATCAAAGGTAATACAAGTTCCTGCATCAATAACTAATGTAGGCTGTTTATTCGTTTTTTGACTAGCTTCTTTTTTTAAGAAATAAGCACCAATTACGGCAGCCAAACGGTCTTTTCCTAGTGTTTTGGGTGTCTTGTAATTGTTTTGAATAGGCAAAGGTGTATTTTCATCTAAGAGTATAACTGATATCACGACGCTAATTACTTTGCCATCTGTTGCAATTTCTTTTAGGTTTGAATCTGATTTTATGATTAATTTAGAATCAGTAAGATTTTTAGAAATTATTTTTCTTTCTAACCTTTCTATAAAAGAAGTTTCAAGTTCTTCATTTTTTCTAACTGAACTAATTATAACTCCTTCTAGCTTTTTAGAAGAAATATTACTTTTTGCTTCAATTTGGGTTATCCAATTTTCTAAATCAGTAATAGAAAGAGAATAGCGCACTTCTAAAAGCTCCTCATTTTCGAAGAGTGCAGCTTTAAGTGTTGTGTTTCCAAAATCTACTGCTAATAAAAGCATAAAATCATTTTGTATAAAAAAACCTCATTCGTAAATTGAATAAGGTTGCAAATTTCGCTTTTTTGTAGCGAAATAGAAAATATACAAGGAAGTTATTTTTTCACGCTGATAATGGTTTGGTAATCCGAACCTTAGCAACGTGAAAAAATACATAATTTTTAATTTTGTGCGTTCGTTTTTGAGAAAGCGAACGCACAAAGTATATAGTAAAAAGTATTATAAAACTTTTGAAACGTTGTAGTAGTACACTGTTTCAAAAGTTTTTCAATTTTTTTAATCGTTTTGCATGTGTTCGTTTTAGCTTCGCTGAGGGTTTCACCGTTCTCAAAAACGAACAAAACG
>DAIUBX010000574.1:0-2417 GCA_036846465.1 Bernardetia sp. | reverse complement strand
GTATGCCTATAAGAATTGTAGTTCCTAAATATGAGCTTGCTACATTTCATACAGCTAGACATACCTATGCTACATTAAGTGTTAAAAGAGGAATGAGAGTTGAGGTTCTACAAAAAGAACTTAATCATTCAACAATTAATCAAACAATGCACTATGTAAAAATTATTGAATCTCAGCAACACCAAGAAGCATTGAAAACTTGGAATAAACCTAAACAGGAAGAAGTTCAAGATATGAAAGAAATACAAAACGAGATTAATTTTGACAAACTGACAAAAGAAATTCTTAAAGCAAATGAAGAAAAAAAGAATCATTTAAAAATTTATTACCAATTATCAAGTGAAGTTATAAATGATTTAATTGATAAAGGTTTTGTAATTAAAGTTCCTTCTCCTATCGAAAAATTAAACGGAGTGTGTCACATCATCTCGTGGTAAAAACACCACAATCAACTGCAAATAAAAGGCTCAGAAATAAATTTTCTAAGCCTTTTTTATTTTACCTTTGTGATTCAATAAAAGTAGGATAAAAATAAGATAGTATAAACGCAATACCTTAAAATATGACCACTAATCAAGATAATTCTAATATCATCTCCAATTCAAAAAAAATCAAGAATGTAAATCAGATACAAAATGAAAGTCCTAAACAAGAAATGAATACGAATTTATTTTATTTCAATCAGCTTATAACTAGCATTCACGAACTAACCAAAGAAGTAAAAGAACTCAAAGAGCAAATCAAAAACAAGGAATCTTAAAGTGTCCATTCCATTTTTACTCCCTTTCTATTGATACACTTTATCTCTTGGTCAGGGTATTTTTTATGGTAACGATTCAAAATAAGCTGAATGTATTTTGGCTCAATTTCAGTTCCGTAAGCAATTCGCTTAGTTGCTTCAGCTCCCATCAGCGTTGTTCCACTTCCCATAAACCAATCGATAATAATTTCCTCTTCATCTGAAACATCAAGACAAACATCGGCAACCATCATCACAGGCTTTGGCGTTGGGTGATGTGAAAGCATTTCACGGTCTGGATTTGAAAAACTACTTGCCGTTGGATAATCCCAAATATTAGAACGATAACGGTCTGCCAACCCTAGTTTTGACGTATGTTTTGCATCTCCTTTTTTGAATACCAAAACAAACTCGTGTTTTGCTCTATAAAAATCGCCATTACCTGCTTGTGATTTATTCCAAACGCAAATCTGTTTGGGTTCTACGCTTCCAAAAACAGGTCTTGCACCTTGACATACGTGCCAAACGTGTCTAAAATCCATACACAAATAAACGATTGCACCATCGACACAATTTTCAGTAGAAGCCTCAAATATTTGTTGGATAAATAAAGCAAACTGCTCGTCAGTCATTTCTCCTGCTCCTTCTGCAAAATCGGTATGGGTATGTTTTCCTTTTCCACTAAAAAAACTAGCAGGTAGATTATACGGAGGATCAGTAAAAACAATTCTTGCTTTTTTTCCATTCATCAAAGTAGCGACTTCTTTTTTGTCTTTGAATGACCCACAATAGAGCCTGTGTTTTCCTCCAAGTTCATAGATATCGCCACTTTTTACCCAAATATCTAAATCTGACAGAGCTTCCTTTTTTTCTGAAAAGTCAGTATCTTCCTCATCGGTACTTTCGTCGTTTATTCCTTTCAGATTATGAAAATCAAATTTTTGTTCTAATTTATCAAAAGAGAATTTTGGTAAATTGACAAATTCTCTCAACTCATTCAAATCCAGTTCATAATTTCTGACAAAGGCATTCATTCCCTCCATCGTGATACTTGCATACGAAGAAGAGTAAACCAAAACCAAACGAGCAGCCTCCTTTTTGTCTTTGCATTCTATAAAAATGGCAGGAAGCAATAAAGGAACATCGACACCTTCTTGGATTAATTCTTTCAATAAAATTGTCCTGTGCTTTCCATCTAAACAAAATCGATTTCCATTTTCGTCCTCCCACGCCTTAAATGGGTCTGCAAAATTATTTTCTACAAAACTCGCTTTCAGTCGTTGCCTTTCTGTTTTAGGTAATTCTTTAAAATCATCTTGCTGAATAAACTCTAACTCTTGCCAATTAACGAATTCCATTTTCAGAACACGATTCGTTATTTTATTACTTTCTTTCAATTTCTCTATCGCATCTAATCCTTTTTGCATAATTTGTAAATTATTGCTTATATTTTAATAAATTTGTAAATAAAACGCTAATTTATTGAAAATATGAATAACATTTTGAAAAATTCAGATAGAAAATACGTTGCTCTTCTAAAAAATGAACTGGATATAATAGACAAAAGGATAAGCGAGATACCAGAAGTAGTGGCTGTGATGAGTAAAGAAGAAGTAGAAAGTTGTTTGAGAAGGAGGGAAATTGCAAGTAATCAAAAAGAAGTATTACAACGTATTTT
>DAIUBX010000573.1:283-2446 GCA_036846465.1 Bernardetia sp. | reverse complement strand
GTCAGTGAGACACCGACAAGGGCAGTATTATTTTTCCATAGAATTGGGTTTACAAATCTAATTTTTAAATTTCCTTATACATTTTAATTCTAAAAAATGAACAAAAAAATTCGTTAAACGCAACACGTCTAACGAATTTGAATCTCAATGAAGAGAAAATAAAACTATTTCAGTTTATTTATTCCTTACTTCAAACTAACGCTCTTCTAAACGAATGCTTCCATGTTGGTTGGTTACACGTACTTTTCCATTTCCACCTCCGTTTGTTTTTCCTTCTAATACTTGGTTAGTATTGGTATCTTCTTTTCTTTGAACGATTGTATTAGACATAGAATTTCTGATGCTTCCAAATGATGTTTTGGCTTCAAATTGAAATTTTGCATCTGCATCAAAACGCAATTCTATTGAACCATGGGCATTATCTACTTCTATTTTTTCAAATCCTTTTGCAATTTGTTCTAATTGACAGCTTCCGTGTGCAAGTTGTAAGACTGCTGATTTTAATACTTTTCGGATTTCTATTTGACCAAATTTATTTTCTCCTGTAATTTGAGAAATTGTACCTATTCTCACATTTCCATGTTTGGCTTCTAACTGTACTACATTTGCTTCATCAATTCTAATATTTGAATGTTTACTTTCAATTTTCAAATCTGTGCTACTTTTATCAATATTGATACTTCCATGAGCTACATCTATATCAGCCGAACCGATTTCATTAACAGATAGATTTCCAAAAGAAATATTAATGGAATGACGCATTCCTGTCAGATGATGACCGTGAAAATCGCCATGTTTTAGGTCAAGATTTAGTTTTCCGTTGAGGTCTGCAACTACTACTGAACCAAATTGATTTTCTACATCTAAACTTAGAGTTTTCGGAACTTTGACTTCGTAATTTATCTCAAAACCTTCTTTATTCGAAAAATTATATCTACCTCCTGATTCTTCAATTTGTGTTTCAAATTTGACTCCTTCTCCTGTTTTTTCTTGGTCAATCGTAATTCTATCTAATATTTTTTGAGCTTCTTTATCACTTTTTGCCCAAGCTAAAATTGTAACCTGTACAGAAACTTCATTTTTATCATGATTGACAAAATTTATATTTCCATATTTATTCGAAATACTCACTAAGTCTTTTGGATTGACTTTGAAAGTTGCCTTTACTACTTTTTGCTTTTCTTCTTTTGGTTGTTGAGTAGGTCTAAAAGGATTATATTTTTCTGCTTTTGCATCTTTGAAGGGAATCATAATTCCTAAACAAAACAAAAGAAGTGTAAGAATAGCAATTTGATTTTTATATAGATTTTTCATTTGTTGTATTGTTTTTGTTGGTTTCAGAATCAGACGAATTTGATTTTTCTAAAATTTGGATACTTTCATCTAAGATCTGCTTGCGTAATTTTAGATTTTGAAGCATTTGGTCGATAAGTTTTTTTGAATTTTGCTCTTCCAAAAGGTCGCTCTTCATTACTTTATAGGCTTCATCAAGCTCATCTAAAGTTTGAATGGTTTCAGCAGTTACCCAGTTTTGAGTATCTTTTTTCTTGAGTTCTTTTTTGTCTTTTGCAATAATAGAAGTGTAGTAATTTTCAGCTTCTATCAGTTCGGCAGGTAAAGAAACGTTTTGAGAATAATTTTTCTCATTTCCTTCTTCAAAATTTCCATCTTCATTTCTATTTCCTTCATACATAGAAATAAGTTCTTCATTTTCGTGAGTAAGTACGCTTATCGTATCCATTTGATACATAAAAGTAGTAATCAAAAGAGCTGTCAAAGAAGCTGCAACTGTCCAAAACTTTCGAAGAGAAACCGTTTTGGTTGCTGGTCTCGTTTCTGTATTTCTAGTTTCTAAAGAAGTAGAATAAGGAGATGCAACTGGCGAAGGTTTGACCCAATTATTTACCTCTCTATTTATATTCTTTGTCGTTCCCAAAATAACCGTTTTGGTAGTTTCTGAAGAAATAGGAGAAGGTTTTACCCAGTTTTTGGTTTTATCTTCTTCTGATTCTTCTGTATTCATTTGCATCAATTTTTTAGCTCTTTCTTCTATGATAGTTCTAGGTTCTAAACGATTTGCTTGTTCGTTTTTGAGTTTGGCTTGAATAGCCAAAAAGTTTTTTTCCATAGAAAAAGAAGCATCAAAATGTTCATCGATTGATT
>DAIUBX010000573.1:0-273 GCA_036846465.1 Bernardetia sp. | reverse complement strand
CGCCCCGACTTCCAGATACCGTCCCTGTTGGAACAAAATGTTCATCGATTGATTTTTGTTCTTCTTTTTGAAGTTTGCTGCGATGAGTAAGTAAGAATTTTTCAAGCTCATCAAGCTGTCTTTCTTCCTTATTGTTTGTACTACTTTTTTTATTAGTTGCCATTTTTACGTGATTTTTTAGTGTTCTTTTTGTCGTTGGTGGAGACACCAACATATCGGTCAAGCTAATTTTATCTTACCTCATAAACAGGGTTAAAACCCTGTTCAATTGAA
>DAIUBX010000572.1:0-2450 GCA_036846465.1 Bernardetia sp. | reverse complement strand
ACCGTTGTAATAAAAGGAACAAACAGAGGAACGACAACAGATATAGACGGAAATTATGAAATTCTTGCGCCTGTGGGTAGTATTTTGATTTTTCGTTTTGTGGGTTATCAAACAATAGAAAAGACAACAACTCCTTATGATGTCTGGATTGATGTAAGTATGTCTGATGCTATGCTTGAATCAGTCGTAGTTTCAGGATATTCTGTTTCAAGAGAAAGAAATTCTACTTCTTATTCTACTACTGAAACAAATCTTATGAATGCTTTAAGTGGTAAAGTAAGTGGCGTTCAAGTTTCAAACTTAGCCAATACATTACAATTATCAAATTCCTTAAATCTTGAAACAAAAACGTTGGATTTGAATGGTTCTTATACTCAAAATACGAAGAAAAATATTCGTAATTACTTTACAGATAATGCGATTTGGCAACCAACTTTAAGAACCAATAAAAAAGGAAAAGCAAGTTTTGAAGTTACTTATCCAGATGATATTACAAGTTGGAAAACACTCGCAATCGCTTATGGAACGAAAAATAAAAACGGTCAAGCACTCATTCAGACCAATTCTTTTTTGACACTTTCGGCACAGCTTTCACTTCCTCGTTTTTTGGTAGAAGGCGATTCTGTCAAAATTATTGGAAAAATAGCCTCATATAGTAGCGATTCTATCAAAGTCAAAACGTATTTTGACTTAGGAGAAAATGGGACAAATAGAGAAAATAAAATACAAAAACAGATTCTACAAAAAGAGCGAAACGTTTTGTTTTCAAGTGTAGATTCTTTGCGTTTTAGCGTGGCTGATAATTCTCAAAAAACGCTTGATTTGTCTATTGATTCTCTGAATAAATTACAAGATTCTCTGACCGTTCAGTATGTGATGAAGGCTGATATTTCTGAAAAACAAGTTTATACAGATGGAGAAGAACGCAAAATTCCGATTTTCAAAAAAGGTTTGGTACAATCAAGAGGATTTTTTGCTATTTTGGAAGGCGATACAACGCTAGATTTGAGAGGGTTTAAAGATTCTATTTCTACTCAAAATCCAGTCAAATTGTATGTAAAGGATAATATTTTGGAAGCAATGGTTGATGAATTAAAGCACATTCAAAATTATGCGTATGCGTGTAACGAACAAAAAGCCTCAAAAATTCGTGCGTATATGCTTGAAAAAGACATCAAAACGGCTTTGAATTTACCTTTCGAAAAAAAGAAACAAAACGAGTTAGAAAGTTTGATTAAAAAACTTGTCGAAGCGCAATATGAAGATGGCTGGTGGGGCTGGTGGGCTACTTCTGCGCCAAATGCTCACATGACAGCGTACATTTATGGAGTTTTGTTTGATGCAAAAGAAAAAGGCTATGAAATTCCTAGCGAAACATTATCAAAAGCTGAAAGAGTTTTGAGAGATGATTTGTTTATACGTTTGCAAAATGAGCAAGTAGAAATTTATACAGCACTTGCAAAAAACAAAACCTATCAAAAAATCTATAAAGATAGCGTCGAAAAGTTAGCTATTTCTCTGCAAATTCAAGAAGACACAACAAAGTATCATTCGTTGCATAATCAACTTTCTATTTTGCGTTTGCGACAGTTGTATGACTTGCCTATTTCGGTTCGTATTTTGGAAGTAAAACAAAAAAAGACACTTTTTGGAGGGATTTTTTGGCAAGAATACGATTACAGAGGTTATTATTCTTTGTTTCAAAATAATGTACAAACAAATCTTTTAGCGTATCAAATTTTGAAAGATGCAAAAGGAAAAAACACGCATTCTATTGATTTGGCAAAGGTTCGACAGTATTTTCTTGAAAGCCGTAATCAAAATGGATATTGGAGAAGTACGCACGAATCGGCAAGTATTTTGTCGACAATTTTACCAGATTTTGAAGCAAAAAGTAAAAATCCGTCTAAAGTAGAAATAACAGCAAATGACAAAGCACTAAATACGGAAAATGAATATATTTTTTCTAAAGAAAATCTACCAAATCAGTTAGTCAAAAAAGGACTTGCACCTGTTTTTGTAAGTCTGTCGCAAGAATATTTTGTCCCTCAAGTAACTCAAAAAACAAGCGATAATTTTTATATCAAAACGTATTTTAAAGATGAAAATTCTGAACAAATAACGGAATTAAAGTCAGATTCGATTTACATTACGGCAGGAAAACCTATCATTTTGACCGTAGAAGTAACTGCAAAAACAGAATCGGAATATGTATCGATAGAAGTTCCAATTCCTGCAAGCTGCGTATATGGAAAAAATCCGTATTCATTTAAACAAAATTACTACTATTATTTTAGAGGAATTGAAACCTACCGAGAAGAATTTAAGCAAAAAACGGCTATTTTCTGTACTAAAATGCCTATCGGAACGCATACTTTTGAGATTATTTTAGAACCTCGTTATTCGGGAGTTTTCACATTAAATCCTGCAAGTGTAGAGCTGATGTATTT
>DAIUBX010000571.1:0-2458 GCA_036846465.1 Bernardetia sp. | reverse complement strand
ATAGTTGGATTATCGTCTTCTGATTTATACTTGTCTTCATACAAACGAACATACATATCCATTTGTCCAATATCTTGATGAGAAAGTTCTGCGACTTTCAAATCTATCAAAACAAAACATTTTAGCAAATAATTGTAAAAAACTAAGTCCACATAAAAATGCTTTGTTTCTGTACTAATTCTTTTCTGACGAGCTACAAAGGCAAAACCTTTTCCTAATTCTAATAAAAATTCATTGAGTTTGTCGATAAGAGCTTCTTCTAATTCGGATTCTAAATATTTTTTGTTGTCTTTGAGTTGAACAAACTCCAAAATATAAGGGTCTTTTAAAAAATCTTCTGGAGCAAGTTCTTTGTTTTTTTCTCGCATCTCGTTTATTACTTCTTTTCTATCCGAAGAAGAAAGTAATCTTTCATAATACAATGAATTAATTTGACGATTCAAAACTCGTGTATTCCAACCATTTATAATTGCTTCTTCTACATAAAACGCTCTTGCTTTTGGGTTTTCTAAGCGTAATAATTGGCGATAATGTGTCCAACTCAATTCTTGACGCAGTGCGTCAAGAATTGGAAAAGCTGTATAAAACTTTCTCATATTTGACAAATTAGACTTATCAAAGCCTTTTCCTACTTCATTAGTTAGATTTTCTGATAAATAACCTAATAGGTTTTTTCCATATTCAGCACGATGTTTTCCATTTTGTTCTTCTTCTACAATATGTTTTCCTACTAACCAATACGTTTCTACCATAGCAAAATTGATTGTTTGTGCTATTTTTTGTCTTGATTCAAGAATAATTTGGCGAATAGATTGATAAAATGGATTATTCATACAGATAGAATTTATGGAAGTATAAAAGAACAATTTACAAAAAAATCAAAAGAGAATAGAATCAGAATTTATCTAATTTCTATTCTCTTCTTTTCTAATCCTTAAAGAAAAATTAAAATTCTACATCTTCATCATCAAATTCTAATTTTTCGTCGCATTCTAAACAAAAAAGCTCCATTGGCTTATCATCTTCTACAAGCATTGATTCTTGAAAAATTAGTTTTCCATCTTCTGCTGAAAATAAATCACAATGGTTTGGTTTTGTTACAAATTCGTCGCTACCACAACTCTCGCATAAGTATTTTTCGTCTGCCATATTTTTTATAGAATGTTTTATTGTTTTTTTCCACACACTAAAGTATGTGGTACATTTTCGCACACTAAAGTGTACGCTACTTTTTTTCAAATTTACACACAAAAAAGCGTATTGTGCTAAAATACAATACGCTTTTTTTATTTTTTTTATTGTTTGGAGGTCGCTCATGAGGACACGAGCAACGGTAAAGTTGGTACTTTACAGATTTTTAATTTTCAATAACAAGTTTGCGTTCAATAAGCTGATTTCCAACTCTAATTTTGAGAGTATAAACACCATTTTTCAAAAAATCCGTTTTATAATTGATTGTTTGTTTTCCTGTTTCGTATTCTTCTTTTACAACTTCATAACTTTCTAAGGTTTGAAGATTATAAATTTTGATTTCTACTTCTGATTTTTCTTTTAGATGTAAAGCAATATTTACAGATTCAGACGTAGGATTAGGAAAAATATTTATTGCAATTTCTTCTACTGGTTTTTCTACTTTTTCTTTTTTGGCTTCTTTGACTTCTTTCTTTTTGAGCGTAATCAAAATTACACCATTTGCACCTCTTGATCCCCAAATAGCTACTGCTGCTGCGCCTCTCACTATAGAAACAGATTCAATATCATCTGGAGAAATTTTGTTAAAAATAGAATCATTTTCAGAAAGGGGAACACCATCTATTACAAATAATGGTTGAGCATTTACGTCAATAGTAGATGATGCACAACGTATTGTTACTTTTTGAGTACAAAGTGGTGCTGCGTTTGAAAGGTCTTGAGCTAATAATATATTTTCCTCTCCTATAATAAAAAATAAGAGAAGAAGTGCAAAAATGATTTGATAGATTTTTTTCATACTGATAAAGTTTAGATGTGTTTTTTTTGATTCTTAACCTATACGCACAAAAAAAGCGAGTTGCAGCAAGGCAATTCGCTTTTTTTAGTTTTTTGCTGTGTGTAAATTGTCTGACACTTCTGAAAGTGTCTGACAATTAAAATATTAGAACTAAAAATTAAATAAAATCGTAATTTTTAATTCGTAATTGATTCTTATCTTCTAGTTTTGATATTTGCAATCGAATCAATTCTAGCTTGAGCAATCTGAATGGCTACATCTTGAGCGTTTTTGTTTTCAGAAACAGAAGTATTGATTACTTCGAAACACATATCATACAAACGCTCTGTTTTCTGAACCACCCACTCACGAGGAAGTGAAGCAAATTCAGAATACACATTGATTACACCACCTGAATTAATCAAAAAGTCTGGAACATAAATAATTCCACGCTCCAAACATGCATTTCCATGAATGGTTTCGTCTTTA
>DAIUBX010000570.1:0-2470 GCA_036846465.1 Bernardetia sp. | reverse complement strand
GAAGCTATTATTCGTGCCGTATTTTCGTTGGAACTTCCGTTTCACGTCCTCATTATTGACGACGGTTCGCCAGACGGAACAGCTTTGAAAGTTAAAGAACTTCAAAAAGAGTTTTTAAATTCTCTTCATATCGAAGAACGGAAAGGAAAACTAGGCTTAGGAACAGCTTATATTCACGGCTTTAAGTGGGCTTTAAAAAATGAATATCAATTCATTTTTGAAATGGATGCTGATTTTTCGCACAATCCAACTGATTTAATTCGTCTTTATAATTCGTGTGCAACAGAAAATGAAGACGGAATTAGAAATGATGTAGCAATTGGTTCTCGTTATGTGCAGGGCGTAAATGTCGTAAACTGGCCCATGAGTCGTGTTTTGATGTCATATTTTGCAAGTATTTATGTCAGAATTGTTACAGGAATGCCAATTCATGATGCAACGGCAGGTTTTAAATGTTATCGTAAGGAAGTTTTGGAAACAATTAATTTGGATACAATAAAATTTGTAGGTTATGCCTTTCAAATTGAGATGAAATTTACAGCTTGGAAATATGGTTTTGTGGTGGGAGAAGTTCCTATTATTTTTACAGACCGAACAAAAGGAACTTCTAAAATGTCGTCAGGGATATTCAAAGAGGCTTTTTTTGGTGTTCTTCAAATGAAAATGAATAGCTTTTTTAAGAAGTATAATAGAACAAAGTAAGAAGTCAGATCTATGAGGTGAGAAGTAAATGCAAAACTCAATTCATAATAACCTATTCATACTCTTTCTGAAAAGCTCCATTTTTTAAAATCACAGTCGGAATTTTGTTTACTTTTGCTTCATTAGAAAGTAATTTTATTCTTGAACTATAATTTGTATCATCAAAAACGATATAGTTCATTTTAATATTCTTGAGTTCGGCTAATGTATAAATCGGATTATTACTTATCCAAACTATTTCTATAGTATCTAATTTTGGGATAAATTTGGTTTCTTTTTCTAGTCTTTTATTCCATAATAGAATTGTTTTATTATTCCATAAAATAATTTTCCCTCCATTCCAATCACGAATTTGTACTATTTGAGTATTTTGATTTTCGGTATAAATTGAATCCAGATTAATCAGTTTGTTTTCTGTTTTGCCATTGGAAAGTAAATCTCCAGTAAGCCAATAACTTTGAGCATTTTTATCATAAAAACTAGCCGAATCCAAGAGCGTAACACTTCGTCTGCCTTCTTGCAAACTAAGCGCAAAACCTTTTCTTATTTGATAAAAAACTAGCCGTTTTTGATTTTCTGCATCTAAATTTTTGTATAAATTTGTTCCCCAAAAAAGCAGACTACACAGCATAGAAAAGTAAAAGAAAATTCGTTTCGGCAAAACAAAAAAGCAAAATAAACCTATCATAAGAGCGTATAAAAGCATACTTTCAGCAAAACTAATTCTAATAGTTGATAAAACAGATACAGGTAATTTTTCTATTCCAAAGACTAAATAATTGACAGCGTATATAACCCAAGACAAAATTTCCCCTAAAAAAGAGCTTATTATCATGCTCAAAAAACTAGATAAAATTACAGCTATTGCACCATACAAAATAATAATCGCAGCAGGAATAACAACAAATCCAGAAAGCCAAAAATAAGTAGGAATTTGATGAAAATAATACAGACAGATAGGAAAAGTAATGAGTTGAGCAGCCACAGAAACGGTCAGCAATTCCCACAAATATTTTATAATTTTGTTAGGAGGAGTATAAACTTTGGCTAGTTTGGGTTGGATAAGTACAATTCCCAAAACAGCTAAATAGGAAAGTTGAAAACCTACTTCAAAAATCATATACGGACTAAAAACAAGCAAAATAATAGCAGAAAAAGCTAAATTATTATAGATAGTCGAACGCTTACTAAACGTCTGTCCAATCTGAATGAGTGCAAACATAGCCGAAGCACGAAGTACAGAGGGCGAAAGTCCAGTAAGAAAAGCATAACCAAACAAAATGCTCAAAATAAAAGACAAATAAAGGTATTTTGACTTTTTGTGTTTCTTCAAAAAACCTAGAAAAAATGCTACCATTGCACTCAAAATACCGACATGCAAACCAGAAACAGCTAAAACATGCGTTGCACCAGCCGAACGATAAGCGTCTTTTACTTCATTATCCAGACCATCTCTAATTCCTAAAAAAAGCGCACTTGCAACTCCGTAACTCTGTTTTGAAGGCATTGTTTCTCTCAAAATACTATCCGAATAAATACGAAAATCAATCGCTTTTTTACGAAATTCTTGTAGAAGAGATAAGTTACTTTGAATTTCAGTATTATTTTGATTATTTACTAAAACGACATCATACGAATTGATAAAATCTTGATGCCCAATATAATGGTACTTTAAGTATTTTTGATAGTCAAATGACGAAGGATTTTCTGGAGGATTTGTCAGAATAGGAGAACCTTTTATCAATAGTTCATCGCCAAAATTATAAAT
>DAIUBX010000569.1:0-2475 GCA_036846465.1 Bernardetia sp. | reverse complement strand
GTTTTTGCTAGTTTTTTTATCGTTTTTTATCGTGAAGGATTGCCTTCTTTTATTATGGTGGCTGGTCTTTCGGCTATTTTGCTTTTGGTGGCTACGCTTGTCATGCTCTCCGATTTGTGGGGATTAATGCAGAGAATTATTGTCATTGGAGGAATAGTTTTGCTTCTTATTCAGCTTATAGATTTCTTCAGAAGACGTACCGAAGACCGTCCCAAATGGTTTGTTTTTGCAATAGAAATCGGACTTAATGTAGTTCTTCTTACTATTCCTTGGTGGCTTCCTATTCAAGAATATCAATCAGAAACGGATGTAGCTCTTATCAATTCTGAATCTTTCAAACAAAATTTGATGTGGCTAAGTGCTGTTTTTGCTGTTTGGCTGTTTATTAAAGGAATTTTTGCTCTTACCATAGACAAAAAATACAAACCGATTTGGCTCGTCGGATTTATCGTAATTGCTGCTGTGGCGATTGTGGGAGGGCTAGATTTTTTTGTAAAAGACGTTTTGAAAGAATATCAACGCAAAAGATTAGAAGTTTTGGTCGACCCAACGCAAGGAAAACAAGATTTTGGCTGGCAAGTTTATAACTCAAAAAGTGCCATTAGCTCAGGAGGATTGACAGGAAAAGGATTTTTAGAAGGAACACACACAAAATTAAATTATGTTCCAGACCAAAGCACCGATTTTATTTATTGTACCATTGGAGAAGAACAAGGCTGGGTAGGAAGTTTTGGCGTTTTGGTGCTGTTTGTTTTGTTATTTTTTAGATTGATTCACGTTGCAGAACGGCAAAAATCAAAGTTTTCTAGGGTGTATGCTTATGGTGTAGTTTCGATTCTATTCTACCATTTTGTAGTAAATATCGGAATGACAATCGGACTTTTTCCTGTAATTGGTATTCCATTGCCGTTTTTTAGTTATGGTGGTTCGTCGCTGTGGGGTTTTACATTATTACTTTTTATTTTGGTAAAACTAGATATGCACAGAAAACAAGAAGTCAAAATTGATTAGTCAGTTACCAGTAAACAGTTATCAGTTACCAGTTATTTTTTGTATTTCATTCATAATTCACCATTCATAATTCACCATTGTTAAAGCTGAGTATAATTACCGTCGTCAGAAATGCAAAAGAGCTTTTCCTTCAAACGCTTGAATCTGTCAAGAATCAAACCTATAAAAATATAGAATATGTAGTCATTGATGGAAATTCTACCGACGGAACAAAAGAACTTATTGAAGAAAATCAAGAGTTTATCACAACTTGGATAAGTGAAAAAGACAAAAGCCTTTATGATGCAATGAATAAAGGTCTGAAACTTAGCACAGGCGATTTTGTGTGGTTTTTACACGCAGGAGATACAATTCCAACTCCTCAAACATTAGAAAATGTAGTTAATGAAATTTTAGAGAAAAATAAATCTGAAAATCAAAGTGAAATAAAAGATATAGATTTCATTTATGGAAAAGTAAAAATCAAACATTTAGACAATTCATTTACAGATTATCATAAAATTGCTCCCACAGAAAATCAATTAGCAAAACTAGGATATAAAAATTTCTTAGAAGGAATGGTAATTTGTCATCAAGCGATGCTTGTTCGTAGAGAAATTGCGCCTTTGTACGACCTTGATTTTAGATTGGCTGGAGATATAGATTGGTCTATTCGTCTTTTTAAAGAAATAGAAAAGCGTAAAAATAATGAACAAGAAATTAGAGTAAAACAAACAGAAACCGTAATTGCTCACTTTTTGGCTGGAGGAATTTCAACCTCTCAAAAGAAAAAATCACTTCAAGAGCGTTTCAAGATTTTTCAAAAACATATCGGTTTTGTAGGTGCAGTATGGCAGCATTTCGTTATTTTTGGAAGGCTAATTAGACAGAAAATGTTTAAATAAACTTTATTTTATATGCCACAAAACCAACGAACAAGCAAAATTTCTTCTTTTATTGGAATAGTTTTACTGCTCTTTATAGTGGGCTGTACTATATTTGCAATTTTTTTTGGTCTGAAAACAGAAGAGGAAGCAAAAAAAGAACACGACTGGGGAGTCAAACTAGCAAAAAGCAAATTTAAACCCTTTAAGCCAAATGATTTATCTAAACTTTGGAAGTTAGAGAATTTACAAACTGGTTTTCTCAAAATTGATTACGACAAAAAAAGAACGCTTTTAGAAATTATTGATTACGGAACATTATATTTTGGACATTCTTACAGTGGAACTTATATAATGACTTTTGAAAATTTTTTGGTAGGAAAAGAAAGCTCCTTAAATAATTATGATAAACTAACTGAGATAGGAAATTTATTCGTAAAATATCAAATTCAATCTATCCATACCAAAACAGAATTAGGAGATTTTACTCGTATAAATTTGAAGGATGGCAGAAGTGTTTTTTTAGTAAAAAGTGATGCAAAACTAGGGAAAGAGTATGAAAGGATTTTAAGAAATGCAGAATCGTTGAATGACAGCACAA
>DAIUBX010000568.1:0-2476 GCA_036846465.1 Bernardetia sp. | reverse complement strand
ATTAAAAATACTATAAGACGTAATTTTTCATTAGTGAAGAATTACGTTTTTTATCTAAAAAAATAGAAATTTATCTCAGTTTTTAACCTTAAATTTACCCATAAATAGCTATTTTGAGTTCTATCATTTTTACTTTACAAAACGAATATGGAACATCTTTTTGAAATTGCTTTGCCTCTTACAAATCCTGTCTTGAAGTTTTTGATTCTTCTTTTGGTAATGCTTTTTGTTCCTATTTCATTTGGTAGAATCAAAATTTCACCCCTACTTGGACTTATCATCGCAGGAGCTTTTTTAGGGCAAAATGGAACACATCTTTTAGAAAGAGATAGTAGTATTATTCTTTCTGGAACGGCAGGACTTCTCTACATTATGTTTTTGGCAGGATTAGAAATTGACCTCAAAGAATTTAAAAAAACAGTCAAAAAAGTATTGTTTTTGGGCTTTTTACGTTTCTTATTCCGATGATTTTGGGGTATTTATCCTCTTTTTATATTCTTCATTTTTCAGTTCTTACTTCGGTTTTACTTGCCAGCATGTTCGCTTCTCATACTCTTCTTGCTTATCCAATGGTTAGTAAATTGGGAGTGAGCAAAAATAGAGCTGTTACAGTGGCTATTGGTGGAACACTCATTACTGATACCCTTGCGCTTCTTGTTTTGGCTCTCATTGTAGGAATGACAAAAGGAAATGTAGATGCTGCTTTTTGGATAAGATTAGTAATTTCTTTGATTATTTTTGGAATAATTGTACTCTATATTTTTCCTCTGATTGCTCGTTCATTTTTCAAACGTTTTGATGACAATGTTTCCCAATATATTTTTGTTTTGTTTATTGTTTTTCTAGGAGCTTTTTTGTCAGAATTGGCTGGAATTGAGCCTATTATTGGAGCTTTTCTTTCTGGGATTTCTTTAAATAGACTTATTCCTTCTACTTCTCCTTTGATGAACCGAATTGAGTTTGTAGGAAATGCCATTTTTATCCCTTTTTTCCTTATTGGTGTAGGAATGCTCATTGATTATAGAGTCTTTTTTAAAGATTTTGAAACGATAAAAGTGGGAGTGATTATGATAATTGTGGCTACTTTATCCAAATATTTAGCTGCTTATTTTACTCAAAAGACCTACAAATTTACATTAGACGAACGAAGAGTAATTTTTGGATTGAGCAACGCACAAGCTGCTGCCACCTTAGCAGCCGTTTTGGTTGGATATAATATTGAAATAGGCAAAACAGCAACAGGCGAAACAATTCGATTATTAAACGAAAATGTATTGAATGGAACAATTTTGATGATTTTGGTAACGTGTACAATCGCTTCTTTTATCGCACAAAAAGGAGCTAAAAATATAGCCTTAGCCGAAAAAGAACAGACACATAAAAAAGAAAGAACACCAAATCAAATCTTGAAAAAAGTAGCTTTGCAGCAAGAACGAATTTTGATTCCTGTCAGTAATATTGACACAACAGACGAACTTATCAATTTGAGTATTTCTATTAAATCAACTCAAAATAAGAAAAATCTTTATGCTTTAAGTATAATCACAGATTCGAACTTAATAAATGCTGATGAGGCAGATAATGCAAACAAAACAGCGAGTAAAGTCCTTCAAAAGGCAAGTGTCGCAGCTTCGGCAACCGATACTGTATTGAATGAAATTTTGAGGTATGACATAAATATTGTCAATGGAATTTCTAGTGTTATCAAAGAAAATAAAATAACAGATTTGATTTTGGGTTTGCATCACAAAGGAGGAGTTTCAGATTCTTTTTTAGGAAATTTGACAGAAGGAATTTTGAAAACTTCAAACACTACAACCTTCATTTATAAATCTTTTCAACCACTTTCTACACTCAAACGTCACGTAATCATTATTCCAGAAAATGCAGAAAAAGAAATTGGTTTTGCTTTTTGGATTACCAAATTATGGAATTTAGCCAAAAATACACATACAAAACTCGTTTTTTATGCGCCTTTATCGGTTCTTAGTTTTATAGAAAGACTTCATAAAGATAGTTCTACTTTGAATATAGAAAATATAGAAAGCATTTTTATAGAGTTTTCAGATTGGGATAATTTTTCAGAATTCAAGAAAAAACTACATAAAAACGATAATCTTATTTTAGTGTTGAGCCGAAAAAACAAACTTTCTTATCAACCTCAAATGGATACTATTACTTCTCATCTCAATAAAGAATTCAAAAATTATAACTTTATTTTGATTTATCCAATGCAAGGGGAAATTATTCATACTGATAATTCAGAAGTGAAAAATACCTCTGTTTTGGGAACGTTTATTGAGCCTACCCAAACCCTACAAACTATTCAAGCCTTGAACAAAATAGGAAAAAAGAGTACAAAATGGTTTAGAAAGAAATAATTTTTCATAACTTGTAATCAAACTTTTTGAGTGGATTTGTATCCAAAGAATTTAAAACCGTACACAATTTTTTGTCTATTATTTTTGGTATTCAA
>DAIUBX010000567.1:0-2485 GCA_036846465.1 Bernardetia sp. | reverse complement strand
ATTCAAGATATTCTTTTTAAGAATATTCCTCTTCGTGCTCCTCCTGTTTTAGCATAATCTTTCGATTTATTTTTTCGTGTGTTCGTTTCCTAAGAAACGAACCTAACACACTGGTTCAAGCGTCGACGCTTGAACCATATATACAAATCAAAAATTTTATGTTAGACAACCTTATCGGATTTTCTATCCGTAATAAATTCATTGTCTTTATGGGCGTTTTGGCTCTTATTGGTTGGGGAACGTACTCACTTCTCCATTTGCCTTTAGATGCTGTCCCAGATATTACAAACAATCAAGTTCAGATTGTAACGCAATCGCCTACTTTAGCACCACAAGAAATTGAGCGTTTTATTACCACACCTGTCGAACTTTCAATGGCAAATTTGCCAAATGTAGTTGAGGTGCGTTCGGTTTCAAAATATGGTCTTTCTGTTGTAACCATTGTTTTCAAAGAAGAAACTGAGCTTTTGAATGCTCGTCAGCTTGTTAGCGAACAATTAACGGCTATTTCTTCCGAAATCCCTAGTCATTTGGGAGTGCCTTCTTTAATGCCAATTACGACAGGATTGGGTGAAGTTTATCAATATACACTCAAAATTGAAGACAAATTTAAACATAAATATTCCATTACAGACCTAAGAACAATTCAAGATTGGATTGTAAAAAGGCAAATGGCTGGAGTGGAAGGAGTTGTCGAAGTGAGTTCGTTTGGTGGGAATCTCAAACAATATGAAGTTTCTGTCAATCCTGCTGCGTTGCAAGGTTCAGGAATTACATTGAATGATATTTATGACGCTTTAGCGATGAATAATTCCAATGGAGGAGGAAGTTATATCGAAAAAACGCATTATAGGTATTATGTCAGAACGGAAGGTTTGATCAATTCTTTGGAAGAAATCCGTCAAATTCCTATCAAAGTCAGAAACTCAAAACCTATTTTGATTGGAGAAATTGCCGAAGTAAAAGAAGGATTTGCACCACGATTAGGGGCAATGACACAAGGAGGAACAGGCGAAGCAGTCGGTGGAATTGTCTTGATGCTAAAAGGTGCAAATTCATCAGAAGTCATCGTAAACATCGAAGAGCGTGTGAAATTGGTTCAAAAAGTCTTACCCGAAGGAATCAGTATTGTTCCTTATTTGGAGCGTTCGGATTTGATTGGAAGAGCGATTGATACGGTTTCGAAAAACTTAGCAGAAGGTGCATTGATTGTAATTTTTGTTTTGGTATTGCTGTTAGGCAATTTTAGAGCAGGTTTTATTGTTGCTTCTGTAATTCCGTTGGCGTTAATGTTTGCGTTTGGAATGATGAATCTTTTTGGAGTTTCGGCAAATTTAATGAGTTTGGGAGCGATTGATTTTGGTTTGATTGTCGATGGTTCGGTTATCATTGTTGAAAATGTGGTTCATCAATTATACAAAAAATACAAAGGACAAAAACTCACTTCTCAAGAAATGGATAATGCCGTTTTGGATTCTTCTCTGCAAATCAGACAATCGGCAGCCTTTGGAGAAATCATTATTTTGATGGTTTATTTGCCTATTTTGGCTCTTACAGGAGTGGAAGGTAAAATGTTTAAACCAATGGCAGAAACCGTAATTTTTGCGATTTTGGGAGCATTTATTTTGTCTTTGACGTATGTTCCAATGATGTCAGCTTGGCTTTTATCCAAAAACGTAAAAGAAAAACACAGTTTTGCAGAACGAATTTCAAACTCTATTATGCAGGCTGCTGAAAATTTTTACTTGCCTATTCTTATAAAATCTCTTCAATTTGGAAAAAGTATTGTAGTCGTTTTTGTTCTTGTTTTTGGTGTGAGTTTGTATGCCTTTTTGCAAATGGGAGGCGAATTTATCCCAACCTTAGAAGAAGGCGATTTTGCGATGCAGCTTACTCTTCCAGCAGGAAGTTCTTTAGAAGAAAGTATCAAAACGGCTACGGCAGCCGAACAAATTTTGATAAAAAATTTCCCTAATGAAGTGCGTGATGTGGTTTCAAAAATTGGAACAGCAGAAATTCCGACCGACCCCATGTCTATCGAAACAGGCGATATTATGATTTTATTAAAACCAAAATCAGAATGGACAATTACACAAGACAAAGAAGAATTAGTTGAAAAAATGAAAACGGCTTTAGAGATTTTGCCCCATGCACAATTTGAATTTTCGCAACCTATTCAGCTTCGTTTTAATGAACTTATCACAGGCGATAAATCAGATATTGCAGTTCGTCTTTTTGGGGAAAATTTGGATACACTTTACAGTTACGGACAGCAAATAGGAGCAATTTCTGAAAAAATTGAGGGTGTGGGAGATGTACGAGTAGAGCAAATTGTCGGACTTCCTCAATTTGTGGTTCAGTTTGATAAGCAAAAATTAGCTCAATACGGAATTACGATTGAACAGGCAAATCGGCTTGTCGAAACGGCTTTTGCTGGGGGTTATGCAGGAACGATTTACGAAGGCGAAAAGCGTTTTGATTTGGT
>DAIUBX010000566.1:0-2493 GCA_036846465.1 Bernardetia sp. | reverse complement strand
TAATTTTGCTTTTTTAGATTATTTTATTCTCTTAGCTTATTTAACTCTGAATTTGTAATTAATTCTTGATACTTTAATAAAATAGGTTTAAATTCGTTTTCGTATAAATTAGAATACAGATTTTAAAGACAAATTACTTTACATATTTTTAGATGGAACTAGATACAATTAGTAAAAAGATATTTACAGGCGATAAAATCATTTGGGGAGTAGTTTTCCTTTTGGTTATTATTAGTGTTTTGGTGGTTTATAGTGCTACTGGTGCGATTGCCTTTAAAAGAATGGATGGAGATACAGAACATTACCTCATCAAACACAGTGTTCTTCTAATTATGGCTCTTTTTATCATGTGGTTTTGTCATCGGATAGATTATAGGTATTATTCTCGTCTTTCTCGTTTGGCATTACTTATTTCTGTTCCTCTTTTGATTCTGACGTGGCTTTTTGGAACTACTCTCAATGACGCAACTCGTGGTCTAATAATTCCATTTATTAATCAATCTTTCCAAACTTCGGATTTTGCTACTCTTGCTCTTATTGCTAATGTAGCTAGTATGCTTTCTAAAAGGCAGCAGAGTATTAGAGAATTTCAGCGTTCGACATTACCTATTATTTTTTGGTCAGGTCTTATCTGTGGTTTGATTGCTCTTGCAAATTTTTCATCAGCTATTTTACTTTTTGCTACTTGTCTTTTGATTATGTTTATTGGACGTGTTCCTGTTCGTTATTTGGTCATGACAGTCGTAATTGGAGCAATGGTCGGAATGATTGCGCTAAAATTAGGACAACGTTCTGGAACGGCAGCTTCTCGTCTAAAAGCATTTTTTGATACAGAGCAAGTTACTTTTCAAGAAGAACAGTCTTATATTGCTGTTGCAACAGGTGGATTTATAGGAAAAGGTATTGGAAATAGTCAGCAACGGAATTTTCTTCCACACCCTTATTCTGATTTTATTTATGCAATTATTATTGAAGAATATGGGCTTTTGGGGGGTATTATCGTTTTAGGACTTTATCTCATTCTGCTCTACCGTGGAATGGTGGCTATGGCAAAATCTGAACGAGCCTTTGGAGGACTTCTTTCAGCAGGACTTAGTTTTAGTTTGGTTGTTCAAGCACTAATTCATATGAGCGTAGTGGTCGGACTTGTGCCTGTTACTGGACTTCCTTTGCCTCTCTTGAGTATGGGGGGGACATCTTTATTTTTTACAGGAATTTCTCTAGGAATTATTTTGAGTGTAAGTAGAGGAGAACTAGAAAAAACAGAAAAAGAACCAATTACACCTTCTCAAGCTGGAAATAACTATCAAAGAATTGTTCATACGATTGAGTAAAAACTTTACAAAACCTTCTTTACCTTCCTTAAAAGGCTCATAACCATAGGATTCAAAAATTTGCTTCGCTGATAAACCTGTTTTACTTCTGGATTTTTGGCTACAAAATCAGCTTCATTTTTGACTAAATAAGAAGTTATCTTTTTGACTTGTTCCCAACTTTGAGCCTGTTCTTGTTTGTTGGTTGTTTCGATGGCTTCGTAATAAAAAATAAGTTGGTTTAGAAGATTATAACAAAAAGCTAAATGTAACTGATTTTCTGTAAAAGAATTAGTTATCTCAAAAATATCATCATTAGAATTATTATTTTCTGTGTAAAAATCTAATTCTCTAAATTTTGAAATTGTCTTTTTTACTATTTTTTGATGATTTGGGTTTTTACTCTTTTCAAAAGAACGCAGGATTTTACTAAACACTTTTGCATAATCCCGAGCAAAACCACTTTGCTGTGTCAGACTTTTACTTTCTGTATGATAGAGATATTTTGAGAAAAACTCATTTACATAAATACTTTTTTCATTCAAAAAAACAGGAACGAAAAATTCATAATCCATTCCAAAATGAAATTCTTGTTTTAGTTGTCCATATTTCTCTATCAATTCTTTTCTAAAAAATGAAGACGGTTGAGGAAATGGAAGACCAGCCAAAGAACGTTCTAAAAAATCGGTAGCAGAAGCTCCAAATTCTTTATCCTGCATATTCTCTCCAAAAAGAATTGTTTTTCCGTGTACTACAAAGATTTCTTTACTTTTGTCTTTCTCAAACTCTGCTGCAATTTTATGTAAAGAATTTGGTGTAAGTTGGTCGTCCGAATTAATCCACGTAATAATATCGCCTGTTGCTTTCTCAAAACCTTTATTGATGGCGTGGCTTTGTCCTTTGTCTTTTTCACTTACCCAAAAAGTAAAATATTCTTTGTACTTTTCTATTATTTCCAACGAACCATCATTACTTCCTCCATCAATCAAGATATATTCTAAATCATCATATCCTTGCGAAATAATAGATTGAATCGTTTTTTCAAGATAAGCAGCTTGATTGTAAGAAGGAGTAATGATAGAAATACGCATTAATAAAGTAGGAAATATGAGGTCAGAAGTATGAAGTAAAGACAAATGCAATAAATTTAGAAGTCAGATGTCAGAAGTATGAAGTAAAG
>DAIUBX010000565.1:0-2499 GCA_036846465.1 Bernardetia sp. | reverse complement strand
AGGGTTTTAACCCTGTTTTTATTATTAGCTTGACGGACATGGTGTCTTCACGAGCGATTTACTTATCACTTCCCACAAAAGGCGATAAAAATTTAGTATTTACAGTTTCGATTTGTTCTCCATTTGAGATTATTTGTAAATGAATGTCTTCTCTTTTATTTGGTAATTTGTCTTTTGGAAAATCTACCAAAATCACTTCTTTTACGGTTTGTTCTGGCAGAAGAATATATTTATCTGTTCCAATCATCTGAATTGTTCCGTTTTCTTCTTTTAATTTTACATTGATATGTAGTGTATCATTTGTTTTATTGATTAAAAGAACGGTAAACATATTTCGAATATCTCCTTTTTCTGTTGTTTGATACGTTGTTCCTTGCGCTCTCAAAACAATCGTTTCTACTTGTGTACGAACTGCTAAAAGTCCGACCACTGCAATCATAAGCAATAGCAAAACAACCGAATAAGCCGTCATACGAGTCGTAAACTTGAATTTTTGTTTTTTCTCAATTTCATTTCTTGACGCATAACGAATCAATCCTAAAGGCAATTCAAATTTTGTCATAATTGAATCACAAGCATCAATACAAGCTGTACAATTGATACACTCTAATTGAGTTCCGTTTCTGATATCAATGCCTGTCGGACATACATCAACGCACAAATGACAATCTACACAATCTCCTCTTGGGTCTGCTGCTTTTTTAATTGGGTCGCTTTCTCGTTTTCCTTTTCCTCTAGGTTCGCCACGCACTTCGTCATACGCCACAACAATCGAATCATTATCTAACAAAACGCCTTGCAAACGACCATACGGACAAATTGTAGTACAAACCTGTTCTCTCAAAAAAGCAAAAACACCATAAAATAAAAATGTAAAAATAACCAAAGCTATAAATAACGACATGTGAGTAGTGGGTGTGTCTTCAAACAAAACCCAAAGCCTATCTACACCAACGATATACGCCAAAAAAGTATGACTAATCAAAAACGAAATGCCTAAGAAAATAGAATGTTTGGCTGTCTTTTTTCCAATTTTCTCGGTGTCCCATTCTTGTTTGTTGAGTTTCTTTTGTGCTGCTGCATCTCCTTCAATGAAATATTCAATTTTACGAAAAACCATTTCCATAAAAATCGTTTGAGGGCATACCCAACCACAAAAAACTCTACCAAAAACTACTGTAAAAATCACTACAAAAACGACAAACAATAACATTCCCAAAACAAACAAATGAAAATCTTGAGGAGTAAAAAGTTGTCCCAAAATCACAAAACGCCTTGAAAGTACATCAAAAAGTAATAATGGATTTCCATTAATTTTAATAAAAGGCGCACCAAACAAAAACACCAACAAAAAAGTAGCTACCATTTTTCTATAAAAATGATACCTTCCACTTGGCGATTTTGGATAAATCCAAACACGCTTACCAGACGAATCTATTGTAGAAATGGTATCTCTAAATTCATCTTTATCGTAATCGGTAACTTTGTAATTTTTTGGTTTTTCAGATTTCATAGTTTTGTTTTGTTAGACCCTAAGGGTTTTTAAAACCCTTAGGGTCTGTTTTTTTGCTGAATTACTATTTTGCTGCTTCGTATTTGTCTCCTTGTGGTTCTTTCGGATTTGCAGGTTTTGTTCCTTGTAGAGAGGCAACAAAACTAGAAACTTCTTGCATTTCTAAGGGCGAGAGTTGGTCTTGCCACGCAATCATACCTTTTGCCGTTACGCCATACTTTACAGTTTTGAAGATAGATTTTAAATCTCCTCCATGAATCCAGTATTCATCTGTTAGATTTGGCCCTGAAAGTCCTCCACCGTCTGCTCCATGACAAGTTTTACATTTTTTCTCAAAGGTGGTTTTTCCTTTTACAATTCCTGCTGCATCGGCTAAGGTTACGCTTCCTTCATTGATAGAATTTGCCATTTCTGCTATGTATTGAGCTTTCAAAACGTTTCCTTCTGCTACGGCTACTTCGTATTCTTGTGTTGAATCGGGTGCAATTCCGTTTGCATAAACAAATAAATAAATAATTCCAGCAACAATACAAAGATAAAAACCTGTTTTCCACCAAGGTGGAAGGTCGTTATCTAGCTCTTCAATTCCGTCGTAATCGTGGTTCATCAAAACCACTCTATCAGGTTTGGCAGCATTAAATTTTTTCCAAAACCATTCTGAAAAAGATTCTGTACTAGGTTCTACTTCTTCTCCTCTAGCAATTTTGTCTTGTTTCAAAACAGAAATACTATGATTGTAAATAGAAAGACTGGCAATCAGAACTAAAACTACCACAAAAAAAGTAAGTGCAATGAGTACCAAAACCCCTAATTCTAAAGGCGTAAAATCGGTAGATATTGCACTTGTATTTTGTGCAAAAGCATTTTGAGAAAGAAATAAAGTAAGCATCGTTAAAAGAATTGCTTTTTTATTTTCTCTTAGATTTAGAATATTATATAATTTCTGTTTCATTTTTGATTGTGTTTTGAGTAAATGAATTAGAATA
>DAIUBX010000564.1:0-2512 GCA_036846465.1 Bernardetia sp. | reverse complement strand
ACGGCTATGGTGAGGACACGAGCAATGGTAGAGTTAATTCTTCTTCGAAGAATTGTCACTTTACGAAATAAAATTTTGTCTTTAGACAAAAAATAGTTCCGTTGCTCGTGTTCCCACGAGCGACCCACCACAAACAATTCCTTAAATTGACAGCATTGAGGCTTGCCTTTGACTGTATTTGTATTCTTTTTAAGAAAAAAATACTTGCTTAAAAGGGCAAAGACACGCTTTTGCCCTATAAATTTCAATATTTACATAATGTCATTCAATTACTTACAAAAAATAAAATGGTAGAAATTATTGCAAAACAAGGAACAGAACTTTCAAAAGAAGAGCTACAACAAATTACTGATTTGGCACAGGCTGCAAATCCTGTTTTTCCTAATGATTACATTACTCATTTTCATATAGAGAGGTATAATCCTGTTTTTTATATGCACAAAATTGAGGGTAGAGTAATGGCAGTTCAAGCATTTTCTGATACAAAACTTCAAACACCTTTTCATAAAAAGCCATTAGAAATCATTTTTGTAAGTGTCGTTTTTAAGTATTCTAAGGCAGATGATTACATCAAAAATTTTGCAAAAGCAGGTAATTTATTATTCTTGAAAAGAAAACTAGGATATTTTTGGTTTTTGGGTAAATTTCTATTCATTTTTCAGACCTATAATCCCAAAGCGATTGAACGTATTTCTCCTACTTTTTATGAAACCTATCCAACATTAGACAAACCTATTTCAAAAGAGATTTATGATTTTGTTCGTAGTTTTATCAACAATCATCTTAAATCTGAAGAAATAGAATTGAGTAATTATTTGATTCGTGAAAATAAATTTGATATTCCGACACCGATTACGGATTCTTGGAAGTCTTCTTATGCTTCAAAAAATGAAAAAAGAAATCAATTTTTTATCGACCATCAAATAATAAAAAAAGAAAATAACGACTATTTTTTAGAAGGTAGAGCTGTCTTTTTTGTGGGATATTATGATTTTTGGAAGAAACTAAAACAGAAGTTTTTATAAGTTTTGCAGAACACAGATTTAAATTGATTTTTTGGGGAAATACAGAAGAGGGATAATACAGATTTGACGAATATGAAAATACGATTGGAACAACTTATTTTGTACTAATTCATATTAAAGCATTTTTGTATTCCCTCTACTCTCGCCCCAAATCCAACGCCCCACAAAAAAATTCAATCCCAAATAATATAAAATCAGCATCGTAACATAAATAAAAATTCCTAGCAAAAGATGACTTTGAGAATATTCAATATAAGGAATGAGAGAAGGCAAAAATTTGATAGAAATGACAATTCTACCCGTATTTGCAATAATTGTAACCAGCCAAGCTAAACCAAAAGCCACAATAAAACAGTAAACAAAACTCAAAAAATCAGTTACTTTTTTATGCAAAACAAAAGCTCCCAAAATCAACGCCATAAGCCAAAAATTAAGACCCGAACAGCTTTTATCAATAATTGTAATCGGCAACGTTTCATAACAAACATAGCCTTCATTCTGCAAAAGGTCAAAATTTAGTCCTGTAATTTGTTCTACCCAAATCGTCGTAGGTTTCAAAAGCCAAACCGAATATTCTACATCAAGATTTGTAAAAAGCCATTTGAAGGCAAAACCAATACAGAAAACTGTGAATAAGAAAAAAAGAGGGAGTTTATTTTTCAATTTTTGGAGAATGGGAATTAGGGAATGGAGATTGGAGAATGTAAAAATACACTAATACTATTTCCTAGCCGTTGTTTGTGTCCCCACAAATGACAATAAATGTTCAATACTTTCTTTCTTATTTTCATGATAAATAGACTGATGAAAATCATTAAGACGATTGAGAAGCGAAATAAGTTGTAATTTTTCACTTTCTCCCAGATCTCCTACGATAAGTTCTCCTATTTTTTGCATACGTTCTACATGAGCAAAAAAGATTCCTTTTCCTGCTTCTGTTACAAATAAAGACTTACTACGACCATCTGTAAGCGATTTTTTTTCTGTTATAAAACCATTCTTTTTCAGCCTTTTCAAAATTTCTATTCCTGTTGTTTTTTCGTGAATATGATAATCAATAATTTCAGTTTTTGTGCTTCCTGCCTTCAAAAGAATACTTCCCAAATAAGTAAAATCATCTAAAGTAGTCAAAGGACTATTTTCTAATGCTTTTTTGGTGTAGAATTTTGCAAAACGATACATAAAACCAATAAATTTTCCGATGATACTGTCTAAGGTTTCGCCTGTTGGTTCTAGTTTTATTTCTTCTTTGTCAAGTACACTACCTTCAGACACACTATTTTTAGACATACTACTACTGTGTGTCTGTACGTAGAGCCATTCTGAAAAAGTGCCTAAATCCTCTTTTTCTAATTTTTGCCCTATTTGGCTTTCATATTCTTGAACTTTATTAATGAGTTCGTGTAAAATATCGTAATTCATTTTTTTGTCATGTATATCGCTCGTGGGGACACGAGCAATGGATAAGTCTTTTTATTACTTTTCGA
>DAIUBX010000563.1:0-2516 GCA_036846465.1 Bernardetia sp. | reverse complement strand
CTCTATCTCCCGAACGAGCAATCTGCTCGGCTGCTAGTCCATCTTGTACTACTCCTGAACTTTTTTGAGCTGCCAAAAGAGCCGTTGAGGAGGCAGTTTCTGCTTTTGAGGTTACTACTACGGCTTCTAAAATTTCGGTATCTTCTCCCAAAGTAGCGTCCATTATCGTAATTTGTCCTGCTTTTACTACTACACCCGTAATGGTTTTAGTTTGATAAGAAACAAAAGAAACTTGAAGGTCGTATGTTCCTTCTTCTACTGAAATAGAGTATTTTCCGTCAAGGTCTGCTGCCGAGCCTGTCGTTGTTCCTACAATTACGACAGTAGCTCCGATGAGTTCTTCACCATTGGCTGCGTCTTTGATTGTTCCTCTGATTGTTCCTTTTGAGCTTTGAGCAAAACCTATTGAGAAAAACGAAAAGCTAAGAAATAGAATCGCAAAAAAAGCGAGTACATGATTTTTCATTAGTTCCAAGATAAATTGAGATGAATGAGTTAAATGAAATAAATTTAAAAATTTAATTTTTTGAAATGTCTTTTGTTGAATGAATTTAATTTTATCAAATTACCAACAAATGAAAGTGCAAATGAAAGTACAAATGAGCTTATATAACAAAAAGCAGTTACCCATTCTTGATGAGCAACTGCTTTTGTTTTTTTAAATCAGACTATCTAATATAAGCTGCCGTTGCTGTCCAACCTGCATACCAAGGTGTTGCACCCGGTGCAATCGCTCCTCTATATGGAGCATTTGTGAAGAATGAATCTGAAGGAGTAGATGTAGCTCCACCATTTCCGTTTGGAACTAAATTGTTACGAGTAATTCCTAAATTTGATACTATATTTCCGTTTGCACCAAAATAAGTAACTACGGCTGCTCTTGCTGCTGCAAGTTCAGCTTCAGCAGGTTCTCTTCCTGCTACTACTTCTACTGTAAACATATTTGAAGCATCTCTACTGCCAATGTTGAAGAAAGTATTGTTTTTCAAAGCCAACTGACCAGCCTCAAGACGCTTGTAGCTGCTCTCTCCACTTCCTAAAAACTCAATATCAATACCTCTTCCAAAATTCACAAAAACGCTGTTATGGTACTGTCCACCTGCATTATCACGGAAAGTAATAGTACGGCTTTCAGGTCTGCCTACATAAGTAGCGTTGTAGAAAGTAGGAAGTGCATACGGCAATCCGTCTTCTGGGTCTGTGCCTCCGTCGTGTTCGCCACCACGGTCGCCGTCGTTAAGTGCTTGGAAAGCAATCAAGAACTGATTTTTTCCTGTATATCCTTCGTCATAATCAAAAGAATCATCACCACAAGCTGTTACAAGAAGGTGTTTTCCGTTTACTGTCCCACCAAACCATTCTATTCCGTCATCTACATTAGCAAAAACTTCTATAAAGTCAAGCGTAGTTCCATTACCAACACCACCCAATGTAAGACCATTGATTTCGTTGTTTGCACCAATATTTGAACCACCATGACGAATAGAAACATAACGAAGTACGCCAGAATTGTCAGCATCGTTTGTTCCACCATAAATACCACGAGGCTCTGAAGTAGGGATTCCTTCGATAGCCGATTCTCCTGGAGAAGAGTTTAGAGATGCTTTTCCTAGTACGATTACGCCACCCCAAAGACCTGTTGTTGCTCCTAAAGCACCGTCTAATTTATCAGCTTCTGCTGTAAAAATGATAGGCTCTGCTGCCGTTCCGTTTGCGATTACTTTTCCACCACGAGCTACAATAAGTGCCGATGCAGATTCACCAGCACCAGGAGCTCCTTTAATAAGTGTTCCTGCTTCAATAGTAAGTGTTTGTCCTTCATTTACAAAAACAAATCCGTTAAGAATCCAAACTTTATCTTTTGTCCAAGTAAAGCTAGTTTCTCCGATTCCGTCTGGTGTTCCAGCTACACGAAAAGCGGATCTGCCTGTTGCTGCATCGGTAGTTTCTGTATAAACAGAACTTATTGGTGTTTTGTCTTTTTTGTCGTCTTCATCATCTTTACAACCTGTAAAAAGTAAGATAGCTAAAGCGAAAAATGCTAATTGAAAGAAATTTTGTAATTTCATTTTGATTAATTTTAATCTTAGTGAATTGATTTTGAATGAATTAGAACAAATGCTAATTATTTTTTAGTAGTTGTTCGGAAGGTTTTTTTAGTGCTTTTGTTTAAACTTGATGCAAATCAACAACCTTATCTTTACTACGCAATTACTTCAATATTAACATTGCGTTACGTAACACACAATTCACATTGAGTTTACAGAGAGGCTTTATTGAGGAAACATAGGAGGAGATATGGTATAGATTATGACATAATAAATAGATGCAGAGCATGTTCATAAAAAATATTTGGCTCTTCCGACAATTTAGCGAAATAGTGTATTTTAAGTTCTAACTTTTATTTTAATTTGGTCTGTACTGAAAGTCTGACCAAGTTAAAATACGCATTTATGATTCGGAAAGGCTTATTTTGTCCAAGTCAGACCTAAAGGTACAGACTTGAACAAAATACA
>DAIUBX010000562.1:645-2522 GCA_036846465.1 Bernardetia sp. | reverse complement strand
GCACTTCTGTAAAATGTGAAATTTCCTCCAATGCCTCCAATAATTTTTCATTTTGTTTATGACTAATAGCATGTAATTCTTTCTTTAAAAACTTTTCATTATCAAAGTAAAGCAATAACACAGATGAATTCGAAGCAATTTGCTTTCCTAATTGTGTGTCATGTACTACGATTCTTCTTTGAAATTTAATTTGTTTTACATTACTCCAAGAAAAACTATATTTTCCAATTTCTATTCTATTTTTGAAAATTCGAACATCGTTACTATCACTTCCTGTTAGTTTTTTGAATGTTTTTGTCGAACTAAAAATAAGAGATATAATACCTACAACGGATGCTATCAAAACTAAATTTGCACCATAAATTAGACTAGTATCTTTAGCAGCAAAGTAAACCATTACAAAAGATAAAAGTGTAGCAGCAGCAGAAAAACGAAAGTCTATTTTTTCATTAATCAATTCTGTGATTACTTCTGTATTTTGGTTTTTAAAAATAAGTTTGGAAAGCAAAGTAGGAACAGTTTCAAGTGTTTTTTCTTGCTCACAATGCCTTTCATTCATATAAATCCAACTTTCCTCTAAAAAGCAAGATTGACAAGCAGCACAAAACACAACACTATCATTTTGTTGGACAAGGTCGCCTGTAATTGGGTCAGTTCTGCCAATGACATGAGAATGAGAAATAGGATTTAATTTGTGGGAATGGTAAGGCATAACAAATTGAAAAATTGAAAACAGATTTGCAAAATAAAGGCGTAGAACGTACTTTTGTCAAAAAATAAAACCTTATTTAAAATTAGTCTAAACAAAAATAGTGAATAAATACTTTCTATTTCTAATTCTATTTTTACGTAAAAATGGCTTTATAAGTTGTTTTACTTTTTTTAATTAAATCTATATTTAAAAAATAAAAATCAAATAAAACACTACTTTTTTATTTGTAATAAATTGACAATCAAGATTTTACATTCGTAATTTTTAATTCGTAATTCGTAATTTTTCTCATATACAACTAAATCTATGAAAACTGTTTTTTTTAAATTTCATTTTGCTTTTTTTATAATTCTATCTTTTTTTGGACTTTCTTCGTGTGGAAATGAAACAGAAACCAACAAAACCGAATTTGACAGAAAAGAATTATTAGAAAATATCGCTACCAATTTGATTATTCCTTCCTATCAAAATTTAGAAAGTAATACAAATCTTTTTGTAGAAGCTACTCAAAATTTCACTCAAAATCCTTCTATTTCTACATTAGAAGCTGCTCAAACTGCTTGGAAATCAGCCTACTTATCTTTTCAAGATGCCAATGCTTATAATTTTGGCGCAGCACAAGGAACGCTTGGTTCATTGTTGGAAAATGTAGGAACTTTTCCTGTAAGTGAAACCAAAATTGAAAATTATATTACTGCTGGAAATTCGTCATTAAATAATTTTGAAAGAGATTCAAGAGGTTTTTTGGGAGCAGAATATTTACTTTTTGATAAAGAAACTAAAACAAACATAGTAGAAAAATATACAGACCAAAATAGAAAAGAATATTTGTTGGCTGTAGTTCAGAACATTCAAACGGAAGTAAAAAAGGTAAATGATTCTTGGAAAAACGGATACAAAGAAACTTTTACAAATAACACAGGAACTGATGCAGGAAGTGGCACTTCTATTTTATTTAATGAATGGAATAAGAGTTTTGAGAGTATCAAAAACTTCAAATTAGGTTTGCCACTAGGAAGACGAGCAGGACAAACACAAGTTGACCCAAAACTGGTAGAAGCCTATTATAGCAAAGAATCAATACTATTTTTGAAAGCTCATTTTGAGAATATTGAACGAATTTGGTACGGAAAGACACTAAACGGACGAGATGGAATTGGTTTTG
>DAIUBX010000562.1:0-635 GCA_036846465.1 Bernardetia sp. | reverse complement strand
AATGAGTATAGAAGGTGGAGAAGCAATCGTTTTGGAAACCAAAGCACAACTAGAAGAAGTAGAAAAAGCACTTAATCTTTTGCCAAACGAAGATTTACAAACTCAAATTACTTCAAATCCAACAGCTATAAATAATCTTTTGACAGAAATGCAGAAACTAACTCGTTTCTTTAAAAGTGAAATGATTTCGCTTTTAGGAATTACGATTACGTATGATAGTGGCGATGGCGATTGAAATGTAAGTCGTCGGTGAGGACACCATATCCGTCAAGCTATAAATAAATTTTTATTTTTACTCCTTTAGGAGTTTCATATTGGTAGTAAAATTTAGAAAATTACACCTCATTTATTCCGTAGGAGTTGTATATGGGTAGCAATTTAGGACAAAATTTTTCCAATATATAGTTCCTAACGGAACATGGAAGTTTGTTTTCTCTTATTTTACTACCAATATGAAGTTCCTAACGGAACAGAATGACTATAAAATTTTTAACTTGAGGGAAATGGTGAGAACACCGACAAGGGTTATTTTTATTTTATATCTAACTATTCTCTGCCGTTGTTGGTGTCTCCACCATAGCCGTCAAGCTAATTTTATTTTACCTCATAAACAGGGTTAAAACCCTGTTCAATTG
>DAIUBX010000561.1:0-2524 GCA_036846465.1 Bernardetia sp. | reverse complement strand
CACTGAGCCATTCTATTGCCTCTTCTATTTTCGAAAATGTCTTTCGTTTTAATTCTTTGCAACCTGTCAATTCTATTTTTTCATATTGGATGGGTTCTTTTTTATTTGCAGCTTTGGCATCAAGCAAGACAACATATTTTTTTTGAAAAGCCTCTGAAAAACTATACACCAAAAGACTTCCACTATACACCACAGGAAAAGGATTTTTTTCGACGGAATGATAACGGTGCAAATGACCTAAAGCTACATACTGAACTGTTTTTGGGAAATTTTCTGTGTAAATAGGCTGTGCCGAACCCACCAAAATAGACTTTTCGTCGTCCGATTCTTTCGGTTGTGGTTCGCCTTTTTTCATGACAAAAAAATGTCCCATCAAAATATTAATTCCATTTTCATCAAGATAACTTTCAGCTTGTTTTTGCCACAAATCCTGTAAAAATTCTCTCAATTCTTGTTCTTGATTATCCAAACTAAAATAGGTTTTCAATCTTAGTTCGTTAGCATACGGTGTGAGTAAAAGTCGCAACGGACATTCCCACGAAGGCATCATTAGTTCCAAAAAACCTTCTTCACTTCTCAAAATCTCTAAGCCATTTTCTAGTTTTATTTTTGGAAGTTTATCATTCGGATAACCTAACAGAAAAATGCCTAACTCACTTCCCCAAACACTAAAATTAGCAATATATTGAGCCGAATCATGATTTCCTGCAATCGCCACAACAGGACGAGAACCATTTTTTGAAAGACGTTGCAGCGTTTTTAAAAATAATTGATTGGCATCATTGGAAGGCAAAGGAATATCAAATAAATCTCCTGCTATCAAAACAACATCTACTTCTTGAGCATCAGCAATCTGACAAAGTTCGTCTAAAACTTGTTTCTGTTCTTCCAAACGAGGAAAGTCGCCTAGTTTTTTTCCTAAATGCCAGTCTGCTGTGTGTAGAATTTTCATTTTATTGTTTTTTATAGGTCGCTCGTGGGACACGAGCAACGGTAAAGTTAATTGTAAAATGATAAAACTACCATTGCTCGTGTCCCACGAGCGATATACATACACAACCTACTTCAAATTCTCTACTTCAAGCATTGCATTTTCCCATTCAGAAGTCCTTGTTTCTAAGCTCTTTTTGAGAGTAGCATGTTTTTTAGATAGTTTTTCTGCTTTTTCAGGATTTTCGTACGTGCTTGGCAAGGCAAGTTCTTTTTCAAGTTCCTTAATATCCTTTTCTAGCTTATTTACTTCTTGTTCTATATTTTCAAGATTGCGTTCAGCCTGACGCAGCTTCTTTTGAAGTTCTTTTTGTTCTTCTTGTGAAAGATGCTGATTGACTTGCTTTGAGTTTTTATACTCATCTTGTTTTGCCTGTTTTTCTTCTTTGGCTTTTTTAGCTTCTACACCAGTTGATTTATTTTCTTTCTCTTCAGCATCTCTTAATTGTTTCCAATACTTAAACTCGTCATACGTTCCTGGGTATTGCTTGATTTTTCCGTCTTCAATCCACCAAATTTTATTTGCTATATTTTGGATAAAATGACGATTGTGAGAAACAACAATACAAGTTCCTTCATAATTTTTGACTGCTTCTATCAAAATATCCACTGATTTCATATCCAAGTGGTTGGTAGGCTCATCTAATAAAAGAAAATTTGCTTCCGAAAGTAGCATTTTTGCAAGTGCAACTCTTGATTTTTCTCCACCTGAAAGAACACGGATTTTTTTGAAAATAGAATCTCCAGCAAACAAAAAACAACCCAAAACAGCTCTTAATTCTGCTTCTGTTCGTTCTGCTCCTGCACTTCGTAGTTCTTCTAATAAATCATTATCCAAATGCAAGGCTTCTAATTGATGCTGTGCATAAAAGGATTGGATTACATGGTGTCCTGCTTTTAGTTCTCCAGAATTATAATTTTCAGCATCTGCTAAAATTCTCAAAACAGTTGATTTTCCCTTTCCGTTTGCACCAATTAAGGCAATTTTGTCGCCTCTTTCTATCATTCCTTCAGCTTTATTCAAAATTTGAAGTGAACCATAACTTTTTGATACATCTTCTAATTCGGCTACAATTTTTCCAGATGGTTTTTTGAAGGTAAAACGCATTCTCATTGTCGGAGCGTCGGATTCTACGGCTTCGATGCGTTCTACTTTATCAAGTTGTTTTACTCTTGATTGTGCTTGTTTAGCTTTTGATGCTTTTGCTTTAAAACGCTCAATAAAACGCTCTGCTTCTCTTATTTTTGTTTGTTGATTTTCGTAGGCTTTTTGTTGCATATCTGCTCTCAATGCCTTTTCTTCTCTATAAAAATCATAATTCCCTGAATATTTTATCAAATCTTGTCCCCAAACTTCAACAATTACATTACAGCAATTATTTAAAAAATCTTGGTCGTGAGAAACGATAATAATCGAACCTTCATAATTATTCAAATAACTTTCTAGCCATTCAATCGACGGTAAGTCCAAGTGGTTGGTAGGCTCATCAAGCATCAAAAGTGCAGGTTTTTGCAAGAGTAATTTTGCAAGCAT
>DAIUBX010000560.1:0-2534 GCA_036846465.1 Bernardetia sp. | reverse complement strand
CATTATAAGGCCTAAAAGTACGTTGTCATTGCCTGATTTTCCTACACTATCATCTGCGTAAGCTGCACAAACTTCTCCTCCAATGATATTTTGTTCGTAGAATCTTGAACGAAATTTCAAAAATACTTTCATTCCTGCATCCATTCCTATTTTATTGAAAGCTGCCGTTTGTGCGCTCGGTAAAGCTGGAGAAAACTCAATATCTCCATCTTTCAAAATTGTAATCGGAACAGTAATAATTACTTTATCGGCAGTATAAACGCTATTATTGCTATCTGTAATCGAAATTTTATCAGAAGAATAATCGATCTTTTTGACAATAGTATTTAATTGAATTTTGTCTTTTACATGAACGGCAATTTGTCTATCAATAAAATCAAAAAATGTTTCTTCAAATTTCAAATCATCATTGCCAGAATTGAGTTTGTCATCTTCAAGTGCGTCGTATTTAGCCGAAAGTCTTGAAGCTGCTGCACCTTGGTCTCCTGCAATATTTTCTACAATGTATTTGTATTCTGCTCCAAAACCTTTTTGAATGGCATATTCTTGATACGAAACGTCAGGCAAACTATCGCCTTTGAAAATATCAATATCTTTTGGTAAAGATTCTACAAGCTGATTTTGAAACCAAAAAACAGCTTCGGATTCATCAATCGTAACTTTTGTTTTTGACTTTACCACTAAATCGCCCAAAATAGTATTTGTTCCGTGCATCCATTGCGCTCCCAAATCAATCGGAAAATTAGCAAATGTATCTGACTTTCCAACACGCCCACCGTATTTATTACTTGCTTCCAAAATCTCAAAATCAATTCCTTTTGATTTCAAAACATAAGCTGCATAAAGACCTGCTGCACCTGCACCAATAATGGTAACTTTTCCATCGTAATTTGTATCCTCAAAAAGCGTGTCTTTGCTACAAGAAGATAAAAAAGTAGAAGGTAAAAGTAATCCTCCTAAAGAAACTAAAGCAGATTGCTTTAAAAAATTTCGTCTGTCCATAAAGTTCAAAAATGTGATAATTGTAAAGTAACGTTGTGTAAATAAATTATATCTTGTTTGATAGTGGTGTAAAAAAGAATTTTAAATCAAAATTTACAATATATATACATAGACAAGATATAGACAAGCAGAAAAAAACACTCATTTGAGTATATGTTCATCTAAAAACACAAAAAAACCTATCTATTTTTATAAACAAGTAGGCTTTTTTAGAATAATATCTTTATCAAAAAATTAGATTTGACTATTTAAAAGGATTGCTAAATTTTTCGTCTGCTACAAATTTTTCATCTGTAAGGGTTTTCAAGAAAGCCACTAAAGCATCTTTTTCTGCTTGAGAAAGATTCATTCTTCTTGGATTTCCTGCTGGATCTTTTAAGATTCTATCCAAATTTGGGTGAGCTTGTACGCCCGAATTATAATGTTCAATAACTTCTTCTAAAGTAGCAAAACGCCCGTCGTGCATGTAAGGCGCACGCAGCGCAACATTTCTCAAAGAAGGCGTTTTGAAAGTTCCGATGTCAAGCTGTCTTCCTGTCGCTTCATAAACTCCCAAATCTGTTGTAGATTCTGCATCCAAACCATTATTTGTAGATTTTTGAGGTGTAATAAATGCTTCTGTTCCGTGACAGGTCGTACAACCCAATCCACGCAACGGAAAAGCATCTAAAAACAACATTTTTCCTAGATTTTCTTCTGCCGTAAAGTTGCTAAAATTGTCTGTTGCTTTATTTACTGCTGCTCTTCCTATATCGTATTTGCTTTGATAACTTACCAAACTTCTAACAAACTGCGCTAGTGATTTCGAAATTCTGTCAGTTGTAACAGTTTTGTCTCCAAAAGCATCTTCAAAAAGAGGTTCGTAATAATCTGTTGATTTTATTCTAGCTACAAGTGTGTCTAAAGTAAGTCCCATTTCTATTTCGTCTTGAATAGGAAGCAAAACCTGCTCTTCTAAAGTGGCAGATCTTTCGTCCCAAAAAAACCTTCCTTTTCCATAAAAACGAGCATTTGTAAGTCCCATCGAATGCCTACGAGTAGTTCTACCTTCAAATCCCACACTCAAAATTCTTGGGTCTGAAAAACCTTTGTCTTGTACATGGCAAGAAGCACAAGATACTCTACCATTTTTACTTAAATTTTTATCATAAAACAAAACTCTTCCTAATGTTGCACCTGCATCGGTAATTTGATTGGTTGTAGGCGTATTATCACTATTTAAAATCGTATTTTGAGGTCCTCCATGTAAATCTGGCTCTGAAAAATAAGCAGGAAAATTAATAGTTGAATAATTGAATGGCTCTTCTGGAAGATTTAATACTGTATTTTGGTTATTGGGCGTTACTTTTTCACTTTCTTTACACGAATAAATTGTAAGAGAAAAAAATAAAAGTGCAACAGTGTAAAGTCTAAATCTAAAAGAAAATTTTAGTTGTTGCATAATTAAGTAGTTGGTTTCAAGTAATTTATTTTTCTTTGGATTTAAAACCGTACACTTTTATTTAAGCTCAATTTTTGGATTTTTAAAAATT
>DAIUBX010000559.1:0-2557 GCA_036846465.1 Bernardetia sp. | reverse complement strand
CAACACGATTGCAGATTTGGCAGTTGCTTTGAATACAGGACAAATCAAAACGGGTTCGGCTTCTCGTTCTGACCGTATGGCAAAATATAATCAACTGTTAAGAATTGAGGAAGAACTAGGCGAGGCTGCTTATTTCCCTGGATTAGATTTTTAAGAAATAATGATTTGAAAGTCGTCGGTAAGACACCGACAACGGCAAACATTAGATTTTTATAAAAAAAGGAATTTCAGTAATTGAAATTCCTTTTTTATTAAATCAATTTGACAAACACTACTTTGTAAATCAAATTTATATGTAATTAATTATTTTTCACTCAAAATACTCTTTATTCGTTTCATAATAAAATAGGGAGAATTTGGGTCTAACTTATTTTGAATTCTTTTCAAAAAAGAAGGTGTTCCAAATTGCTTTCTTAGTGTTTTTTCTACTTCTTTTTTTCCTTCATTTTCAATAAGTAATGGAATTGTTTTTACTTCTATAAAATCAATTACAGGACTATTGAAAAACAAATCTTCTTCTGTACAATGTGTCCCTGTTGCGTCAAAACCTATATTTTTAGCGATTGAATATTTAGGAAATAAAAACCAGCCTTTTTCTAAGAACATGGTTGCCATCAAAAAAACAGCCCAAGAATCTATTTTTTGTTCTCTTTGAGCCTCTAATATTTGATAATAGTAATAACTTCCAAAATTATATTCTTTTGCAGTGATTGATTTTTGATTAAATTTTTGAAAAATACTTTCAATATCAAAATCAATTTTATCCCAAGTTGTTTTCCAAGTAGCCCACCCCCATGAAGAATTGATTGGCAGAAAAAAGGTTTCTTGGTTTACATTAGTTTCATTTTCTAATGGATACGCATACGCTGAAATTCCCCAAACTTTCTCTTCATTTTCATATTTATCTAAGGCATCATTCATATACTTTAAAAAACCTTTTTGAGGAACAATATCATCTTCCAAAACAATTACTTTTTCATATTTATTAATTTGCTCAGCAATTCCTTCTTTTACTGATTTGGCTAGCCCTTTATTTGATTCTGCCTCATAAATTTCTATACTCAAAAAATTATTTTCTTTTTGGTCTTTAAAAGCTCTCAAAACTTGTCTTGTTTGTTCAATTTCTTCTTTGTCTTTTGAAGAAGCATTTGATTTTGCTCCATCTGAGTAAATAATAAGAGGAGTATCTTTTGAGTTTTGACACATGGACAACGCCTCCAAAACTTGCCTAGTATGATTGGAACGCTTATAAACGAATAAAATGACAGGAGAAAAAGAAATAATAGAAGGCATAGGAAATATTAAATTTATACTAGAGATAGTTATCAAGTTTACAATCATTACCAATTCTATAACGCATTCCCCATTATCAACGTCTTTATTATCTTCGATAATAGACGATTGCTAAGGGAAAAGCTACCTTTTTAAGAAGTTTCTCCCTTAGCAATCGTCTGTAATCAGACGTTGATAATGGGAGTACGAAAGCAAAAATCCTTTATAAATCTAATTTATAAAGGATTTTTGAGAAAACAGAATTTTGAAAGTTACAAGTATTGCAGACTTTCTAGTCTGCATAAAAATAATATTGATTTTATCTTTCCATAGACTAGGAAGTCTGTGATACATAACTTGAAAAAAATCAAAATCTATTAATAATAATTATTAAGCATTACTGGCATAACAAGCATTAATACATCTTCATTTCCTGCTTCATGTGGATACATCAAAGCTGCACGGTTCGGCTCAGAAAACTCAAAATGAACGGTATCACAATTCAAATTAGATAACATTTCCATTAAGAATTTACCATTAAAACCAATTTCTAGCGCATCGCCATCGTAATCGCAAGGCAAGTTTTCTTTTGCTTCATTTGAGAAATCAACATCTTCTGCCGAAATAAGCAAATTATTGTTTTCTAATTTGAAACGAATTTGTTGAGACGTTTTATTTGCATAAATAGAAATACGCTTCAAAGAACTCAAAAGCTGCTGACGGTCAATGTTTAAATTTTTGTCGTTGCTTGTCGGAATTACGTTTTCATAATCTGGGAAACGCTCATCAATCAAACGACTTACCATTTTGATATTCGCAAAATTGAAAAATACGTTTGTATCATTAAATTCCAACTGAATTTCTTGTGGAGAAGAAGGCAAGGCATTTTTGAGTTGCTCAAATGCTTTCCCTGGTATAATAATCGAAGAATTACTATTTCCTTCTGTTCCTTCATAGCGATAACGCACCAAACGGTGTGAATCTGTCGCTACAAAACTTGTTTTTCCATCAGATAAATTGACAAAAATACCATTCATCGCAGGTTTCATTTCGTCCGAACTAACAGCAAAAAGAGCATACGAAATAGCATTTGAAATAACATCAGATGAAAACATTAAGTTTGTCGTATTTTTAGGCTCGGCAGGACGAGGAAAATCACCTGCATCTTCTCCAGCTAAAGTATAACGACCATTATCTGACAAAATTTCGATACCGTGAGAATCTGTATCGATAGTAAAAGTGATTGGTTGTTCTGGCAAATTGCGAAGGGTGTCCAAAAGCATAC
>DAIUBX010000558.1:292-2569 GCA_036846465.1 Bernardetia sp. | reverse complement strand
GAGTTACAAATAAAGTAGCTTACAACTGCTTTTCTTCTACTAGACTTTTGATTTTTCTTACTGAAAATAATAACGAGAAAATAAACAAAAAAATAAATGTTATTATTTCTTTTTGTTTGCCACTGTTTTTGGCTTTCCTTTGCGAGTACGTGCATTTGTTTGTGTACGTTGTCCTCTTACAGGAAGTCCTTTACGATGGCGTAAACCACGATAACAACCAATGTCCATCAAACGTTTGATGTTTAGTTGTACTTCGGATTTTAGTTCACCTTCTACTTTGAAGTTTTCGCCGATATATTCACGAATTGCACGAGATTCATCATCAGACCAATCTTTAGCTTTTTTACTTTGGTCAACACCTGCTGCATCTAAAATTTGAGCTGCACGAGTGTTTCCAATGCCAAAGATGTATGTCAAACTAATGACTCCACGCTTATTATCTGGAATATCGACACCTTGAATCCTTGCCATATTAGCTGATTAATTCTAAGTGATGATTAATTAAAAACAATTACGAATTAAAAATTACAAATTACGAATACAATTCGTTTTTATTTAATTTTCATTTCCTAATATAAAAAGGTTACGCATTTTTTGACCTAAATCAAAAAAAACAAAATTAACCTTGACGCTGCTTAAAGCGAGGGTTTTTCTTGTTGATAACGTAAACTTTTCCATTGCGACGTACGATTTTGCAATCTACGCTACGCTTTTTTACGGAAGCTCTAACTTTCATAATTCGAAAATTAATGTGAAAAGTTTATTTATATATAAAGAAAAAAGAACATCGCTTTTAATTTCTCTTTTAATCAGCAACAATCAAAAGAAAGAATAAAGACGACCTACATTTTTATTTGTAGCGATATACAATACGGGCTTTAGTCAAATCATACGGCGACATTTCTAGTTTTACTTTATCTCCTGGAAGAATTTTGATATAATTCATACGCATTTTTCCAGAAATGTGAGCAGTTACTTCGTGTCCGTTTTGAAGAGAAACACGAAACATAGCATTTGATAATGCTTCTGATACTGTTCCGTCTTGTTCGATACTGTCTTGTTTAGCCATAAAATTAAATTTAGATTTTTAGATGTAATAAGTTAGAATTTAGAGATAGAACAACAAAATAAGTATTCAAAATAAGTATTTTGGTTCTATGTAGAGGCAGAACAACGCTATTTTTTAGAGAAATCTATAAAATAGTGATTATTTTTTCTAAATCCAGAGCTTATTCTAGTTCTTATTGTGTTCTAAAAACTTAATAAAAGTCTAAATTTTGTTATCTACCCGCTTTTTAACGAACTGCAAAGTTAAGATTTATTTTTGAATTATACAAAAATTGTGTAAAGAAATATTTTTATCTAGTAGAGTTCTATTTTTTTAGAAATACTCATTCGCTTATTTTTTTGTAAGTTTGCTTTTTTTTAATTGAACAAATATCAAGGAAAGCAATTAATTAGATAAAACAAAATTACTAACTAGAACAGAAAAATAAATGTCTATTTCCTCCAATACAGAAAACTCAAATCGTTTGAAAATAGCGATACAAAAATCGGGTCGTTTGAGTGAAAAATCACTTGCTTTGCTCAAAGAATGTGGAATTCAAATCACAACAAGTCCGAATGCCTTACGTGCAGAAGCCTCAAATTTTCCTTTAGAAATTCTTTTTTTAAGAGATGATGATATTCCAGAATATGTACAAGATGGTGTTGCTGATGTTGGAATCATTGGTGAAAATGTAATGCTTGAAAAAGGTAAAAAATTGGAACTTGTCGATAGATTAGGTTTTGCAAAGTGCCGTTTGTCGTTAGCTGTTCCTAGAGGAACAACGTATAATGATGTATCTTTCTTTGACGGAAAACGTATTGCTACGTCGTATCCAAAGATTTTGGGTGATTATTTCAGAGAAAAAAATGTAAATGCTGAAATCCACATGATTAGTGGTTCGGTCGAAATTGCGCCTAGTATTGGTCTTTCGGAAGGGGTTTGCGATATTGTAAGCTCAGGAAGCACACTTTTAAGCAATGGACTCAAAGAAGTGGAAACGGTTTTGAAATCGGAAGCTGTTTTGGTAGCTAATCCAGATTTTAATGGCGAAAAACGCAAGAATTTTGAGAAACTTTTATTTAGAATGCAGTCTGTAAGACGTTCGCACAAAAATAAATATATTCTTTTGAATGCACCAAAAGCACAATTAGACCAAATTATTTCTATTCTTCCTGGTCTGAAAAGTCCTACTATTATGCCTTTGGTAGATGAAAACTGGGTTTCTGTTC
>DAIUBX010000558.1:0-282 GCA_036846465.1 Bernardetia sp. | reverse complement strand
TATTAATGAAGATGATTTTTGGGAGAAAATTGATGAACTTCAAGAAGCAGGTGCAGAAGGAATTTTGGTTATTCCGATTGAAAAAATGATTGTGTAAATTATAAATACAAAAAAATGGTTCAAACAATACTGCTTGAACCATTTCTCTAGTTATTTTTCTTCTCGATCTTGTCTTGGCTCTTCCATTATTTGCTTAATCATTCTATCTAACTCTGGCTCTTGGATTTGTTTTTGACTACCATCTATTTTTATTCCTACAATCGTATTGATCCAGTAGAGTTG
>DAIUBX010000557.1:0-2588 GCA_036846465.1 Bernardetia sp. | reverse complement strand
AATAAATTTGAATACCAAAAATAATAGACAAAAAATTGTGTACGGTTTTAAATTTTGTTTAATCTAAATTCTACCAAAATGAATATTCCACAATCCATTATCGAAGAAATAGCCACCGAAGTAAATGCTTTAGGAAATTGTTATGTAAACAAATCTACTTTAGAAATTATTTCTTTTCCAAAAGATGAAGATGACAGAGAAGAATTTTTGAGTGGTATAATTGACCATATTGAAGACGAAGAAAAGGAAATATACAAAGACATAGAACAAAACCCTCAAAATTATTATTTTATAGAACAAATGCCTTCTTTTGAAGGATATAAATTAATGGAAAAATTCACAGAACAAATTTCTGATGACAGAATTAGAGAAAAACTAGAACAGGCTCTGAATAGTAAAAGTCCATTTGCAAATTTCAAGCATATCGTAAAACAAGAAAGACCTAAAGAATGGTACGCTTTCGAAAAAATGGAATTGATAAAATATGTAGAAAGTGAGCTAAAAATACAATCCAAATAGTAACCCAAAAACGTATTCTCATTCTCTGTGTTCTCTGTGAACTCCGTGTTCGGTAAATCTAAAAACCAATGCTAAAACGCTTAAAACGATTTTTATTACGCCTTTTGCTCAAAATTTCTTTGTTTGTGCTTGTTGCTGCTGCGATAGGTTTTTACCTTTCTCCTTACAAATACCAAACGCCACTTTACCGTTGGTATTATTCTAATTCTGATTACAATGATTTACTTGTTCAAATAAAAGACAAACAAGATTCACTCAAAATAGAATACCAAACTGCCAAAACAGATTCAGAAAAAAAGAAAATTTTAGCAAAAGCACAACGCACCTTTGAAAAGAGTTTTAAAGATGTTTGTAAATATTGGTACGGAACACCATGGAGTTATTCGGGAACAAGTGAAATTCCGGGAAGAGGAAAAATAGCCTGTGGATATTTTGTAACAACTATTTTGAGAGATTTGGGTTATCCAATCAATAGAATAAAAATGGCTCAAGCAGCTTCTGAAACACTTATCCGAAATACAGTTGATAAAAAATTCATAAAAGTTAGAGTAAAAAAAGATTTTGGAGATTTTATGGATGAAGTCGAAGAAATGGGCGATGGAATTTATATCATAGGATTAGACACCCATACAGGTTTTTTGTTTGTTCAAGGAAATTCTACTCGTTTTGTTCATTCTTCAAATGGCGTTTTGAAAGGAGTCCGAAATCAAGTTGCTTTTAGTTCGAACACAATCAGAAAATCAAAATATAGAGTAGTTGGGAAAATACAGGTAGAAAAATGGCTGGAATAGGGGAGTAAGATAGGGGACGTGAGAAGAGGTAAATAATTTATGAGATACTTCATTCTCACGCCACACGTCCCCATTCTCACGTCCCAACATTAGCATTTTACTTCAAAACCGTTTATCTTTGTCTTATAAATAGATTCTTCTTCTTATTTCTATCATTTCAGATAAAATGAAAAAATATACTTTCGAAAAGACAAACGATACTCGCTCAGGTTTTGGCGACGGACTTACAGAATTAGGCAAAACAAATCCTAAAGTAGTTGCACTTTGTGCTGACCTTATTGGTTCACTCAAAATGGGTGATTTTCAAAAGCAATTTCCAGAGCGTTTTTATCAAGTTGGTATTGCAGAAGCTAACATGATGGGTATTGCAGCAGGTCTTACTATCGGTGGCTGGATTCCTTTTACAGGAACTTTTGCCAATTTTTCGACAGGTAGAGTCTATGACCAAATTCGTCAGTCGATTGCTTATTCAGGCAAAAATGTCAAAATTTGTGCTTCTCACGCAGGTATTACGCTTGGAGAAGATGGTGCAACACACCAAATTTTGGAAGACATCGGAATGATGCAAATGTTACCTCACATGACTGTTATCAATCCATGTGATTATAACCAAACAAAAGCAGCAACTTTAGCGATTGCAGACTATCAAGGAGCAGTTTATTTGCGCTTTGGTCGTCCGAAAGTTCCTGTTTTTATGCCTACTGACGTAAAATTTGAAATAGGAAAGGCAATTACTTTGCAAGAAGGAACTGACGTTTCTATTTTTGCAACAGGTCATTTGGTTTGGGAAGCTCTTTTAGCTCATGAAGAATTATTGAAAGAAGGAATTTCTGCCGAAATCATTAATATTCATACCATTAAGCCGTTAGATAGAGAAGCCATTTTAAAATCAGTTGCAAAAACAAAATGTGCCGTTTCTGCCGAAGAGCATCAAATTATGGGTGGTTTGGGAAGTAGTATTGCACAAACTTTGGTAATGAATAACCCTGTTCCGATGGAATTTGTGGGTGTAAATGATAGCTTTGGAGAAAGTGGAACGCCAGAAGAATTGATGATAAAATACGGGCTTACTTCTGTTGATATTGTCAAAAAAGCTAAAGCTGTTTTGGAACGTAAAGCCAAATTTGCTACTGTTTAGTCATAACTACAATTTATTTCAATAAGAAAGGCAATTTATAAAAATAGATTGCCTTTTTTTTTGTAAATTTTTATTTTATTACAGCGTTTAATAAGTTTTACTATAAACTTCAGACCCTGTCCAATTTATAATTCAGAATT
>DAIUBX010000556.1:2362-2619 GCA_036846465.1 Bernardetia sp. | reverse complement strand
CAATCGTCTGTTATCGAAGATAACAAGACGTTGGCAATGGCAGAAAAACAGAATAAAGTGGCAAAATGTCTAGTAGTATGATGCGATACTTTAATATAATTAAAATTATGCCTTAATCTCTTCAGAACTGAATAATCAAAAAATATGAGAATAATTGATACTGATAAATGGAGTGAAATAATAGACACTCTTTTTAGACACAAACTTCGAACTTCATTGACTGCCTTGGGAGTCGGTTGGGGTATTTTTATGCTTGT
>DAIUBX010000556.1:1648-2352 GCA_036846465.1 Bernardetia sp. | reverse complement strand
CCTTTGTTTTTTGATGCGATTAACCTACTTTTTTTTAAACGTAACAAACTTTTCATTCAAATTCAATATCTTTGCATTCTCATTTTGCTATACCCTTTACCATTTTTTGTAAAAAATTTGTGATACAACTATCACTCTACCATACAATCGTAAAAACAAGCAATATATTCATTTTTTAAAATTGCAATAGAATCACAAAAAAATGCAAGAACAAAATTACTCCCTTTCTCATATCCCAGAACGCCCTTCCAAACCACGTCAATCAGGAATTACTATGGTAATGGACAAAGGATTGAGCGTCAGAGAAATAGAAGATCTTATTAGTGTAGCTGGCGATTACATAGATATTGTAAAACTAGGTTGGGCTACTTCGTATGTCGTTCAGAATTTACAAGAAAAATTAGATGCTTATAAAGCTGCTGGTATTCCTACTTATTTTGGTGGGACACTTTTTGAGGCTTTTTTAATACGAAATCAAGTAGATGAATATCAAAAAGTATTGGATAAATACGACATGAAATATGCTGAAATTTCGGATGGTTCATTAGATTTAAACCATGAAGAAAAATGTAAACTCATTGAGCGTTTCTCGAAACAAGTAACTGTTCTTTCAGAAGTAGGCTCAAAAGATGCCGAAAAAATAATTGCACCTTACCAATGGATTCAACTCATGCAAGACGAATTGGAAGCTGGAGCTTGGAAAG
>DAIUBX010000556.1:575-1638 GCA_036846465.1 Bernardetia sp. | reverse complement strand
AAGTAATTGGAGAAGCTAGAGAAGGTGGAAATGTAGGATTATTCCGTTCTACTGGCGAAGTGCGTTCGGGTCTTGTACAAGAAATACTAACAAAGATTCCTGCTGAAAAAATTATTTGGGAAGCACCTCAAAAAGCACAACAGGTTTATTTTATCAAACTCATTGGTGCAAATGTAAACTTAGGAAATATCGCTCCTAACGAGCTTGTTCCTTTAGAAACTATTCGTTTAGGACTTCGTGGAGATACTTTTGATTTCTTTTTGAATGGAAAGAAATAAAAAAATAGCCATTTGACTTGTCAAATGGCTATTTTTTCTTCTTATTTTATTTTGCTTACAAAATCTCAAATTCAATCCTTCTATTTTTTGCTTTATTTTCTGGCGTATTATTTTCCACTTGTGGCTTTACTTCTCCAAAACCTTTTATTACTAATTGTTCCTTCGGAATTCCTGCATTTATCAAATAATCTACTACCGAAGTAGCTCGTTTTTCAGAAAGTTTTTGATTGTAGGTTTTATCTCCTACATTATCAGTATGCCCAGAAATTTGCACTTTGATTTTCGGATTAGTTTGCATATATTTTACTATTAAGTCTAATTCTGTTTTTGATTCGTCTTTCAAATCCCATTCATCCGTATCAAAGAAAATATTATTCAAAACTACCTTTGAGCCTTTTTCAGCTTTTTCTAAATAAATATCTACAATCACATTTTCCCCTGTTCCTGTGGAGTAATCAAAGGAAAGACTTTGAAATAAATAGCCTTCTTTATTTACATTAAGGGCATAATTTGAGCCTTCATTCAATACAAAAAGATACTTTCCATTTCTTGGGTCAGACTTTACAGAAGATTGAACGGTCTTATTACTAAGATTATACAAATCTATATTTGCTTCTAGTTTTTGTTTTGTTTTGGCATCATAGACCGTTCCTTTTATGTATCTACTAACTATAATTTCAATTTCCTCAGGCATTTCAAATTTATAAATTTCACTTTTAATAATATCTCTTTGTCCAATTTTTAAATCTGAATAATACGCTGTTTTTCCGTCTGCTGTAACAAAA
>DAIUBX010000556.1:0-565 GCA_036846465.1 Bernardetia sp. | reverse complement strand
TGGTCAGTATGTGTATTGATTGGATAACCCAAATTTTGGGGTTTTTTCCAGCCTGTTTTTTCGGTTTCATCAATTTCTGTTTTGAATAAATCAAATCCCCCAAAACCCAAATGAATATCAGAAGCAAAAAATAATGTTTTGCCATTTACGTGAATAAACGGACTATTTTCTTCTCCTGCTGTATTTACATTTTCTCCTAAATTTTCTGGCGCACTCCAAACCCCTCTTTCATTACGAGTAGATTTCCAAATATCAGACTTTCCAAAACCTCCCGAACGAGTAGAAACAAAGTAGAGTGTTCTGCCATCTGCTGAAAGTGAAGCCTGTGTTTCCCACGCTTTTGTATTAATTAAGTTTCCCATATTTTGGGGTTCAGACCATTTATCGCCTTGTTTTTCGCTGATAAACAAATCACAACTTCCATAGACTTGTCTTCCACTATTTTCACAAACTGTAAAAATAATGGTGCGTCCGTCTGCCGAAATGGTACATGTTCCTTCATTTGAGCGAGTATTGAGTTCAGTTACTTTTTCAGGTGTTTGCCATAGACTATCTTTTTTTACAC
>DAIUBX010000555.1:0-2626 GCA_036846465.1 Bernardetia sp. | reverse complement strand
CAATTTTTATACAAAAAAAATAAGCATCAATTTATTTTCGGAAACTTAGAAGGAAATCTACAACATGGGTTGATAGAACCTTTATTTAATTTTGAAAATATAATAAATAGGAGGCTTGAAAATGGTGTTCAGTATAAATATTTATCAAAAAACACTTCTTTAGATACATGGATAGATTGGGTAACTATGATTTATCCCTATTCAGATTTTGATGAAGAGCTTCATTTTGGATTGAATATAGAACGAAATATAATTAAATATAAAAAATGGAAAAGTACAATTCCATTACAGTTTACAGCCATTCATAAAGGAGGGCAAATAAATACTACAAATAATCCTTTGGTTACTATTTTTAATGCTGCAATAGGTAATAAAACTACTTATTATTTTGAAAGTAATAAAGGTCAAGGAAATTCAGATTCTTATTTAAAATATATCCGAACGCATCTTTACGGAGTATTTTTTATAGATAATTCATCTGTTCCTAGTTTCATATTTGAAAATGGAATGGGAATTTATGCCAATTTAGAATTTGCTACCAAAAAACATCAACTTATGTTTTCGTATTGGCGAGGACAAGATTTTGTAGCTCCTTTGGGTGGCGATATTTACAGTTCTTCTAGTCGTATTTTTGATCCAAATACAGAGAATGAACCATTAAGAAATCTGCTCATTCTACGTATTCTAACTAACTTTTCTATTCCAAACCTTGCAAAAGATGATGCAAAAATAGTTTTTCGTGCTACTCCTTATTATAATTTAGAGACTCAAGAATTTAATTTTAGCACAGGATTATATGCTACCTTTAGTCCTCGTTTTTTATTAAAAGGTTTTAAACAGTAATTAGGATGATATTTAATTACAGAGTAACTTTATTTATCTACTTACGTTTTAACAAGTCTTTGTATTTTATTTTTTAATCAAAAAAACCATATCTATATTTATGAAAAAGTTCACCTTGTTCTTTTTATTCTTTGTCAGTTTTTCTTTTGTTTCTCTTGCTCAAAATAAAAAAGCAGATGCTTTAAAAGACAAGATGGCACAAGAAGTATGTGATTGTATCTCTAAAAGCAACGTAGATTTTGAAGACCAAGAGGCTCTAAAATTGCAATTAGGACTGTGTTTGATGCAATCTATGGGAGAAAATCAAAAGCAATTAGTAAAAGCTGGTATTAATATCGAAAATGAAGATGACGTTTCTCGTCTTGGAGAAGATATTGGTATATCTATGGCTACAAAATGTCCTACTGTCTTTATAGGCTTTGCAAAACAAGAACTTGAAGAAGAAAAACGACTAGAAAATGAAGCTGAAAAAATAATAGTTCAAAAACTTACAGGAACGATTTCAGAAGTTGAAGAAGGTAGTTTTGTTACTTTGATTATTAAAGATGAAAAAGGACGTTCTCATAATTTGATTTGGTTAGAGTTTTTTGAAAATGCTGATGAAGTAAAAGAAAACTATAGCACATTGAAAGGTAAATCTGTTAGTTTAGAGTATTATGAGAAAGAATATTATAATCCTAAAATTGAAGATTACGTAAAAGTAAAAGTCTTGAAAAAAGTAGATTTTGAGTAAAAAACTTCTTAAAATAAAAAATGCAGTTGTTACTTTCTTAGTATAAGGAAGTAGCAACTGCTTTTTATTGACTGAGAGTAATTTTAAGTAATTCAATATCATAAAATTCGTTTTACATCTGCATATAAAATTGTGGAAACTTTAATATAATTTGATAAATCAAATTACTACATTTGTTGTCTAGGTACTAACTTTATTGTGTCTAAAAAAATAGATTAATGAAAGAAAAATCAGTAGAACCTTTTCGCCCCCTTACCCTTCTTTTTTATATTACTTGTATTTCACTTGTAATAATGGTGCTTTCGCCTATCGAAATTCCTATTAGCGAAAGTTTCACGATGAATGTTTTTACGCTTGATGATTTAAGTCCACTTCCTGATACTACTCAAAAAGAACTAGATTTTATTGCAGATATTCAAACTAAAGTAGAAAATGCCGAAGTTTTGACAAGTGATACCTTAGATTTTGGCGAAAAAGATTCTATAAAGTACGTAAAAGCAGAAGACGATACCGTTATTTTACAACAAGAACGCTATGAACCTGTTGTTGATGCTCGTCAAGCGATAGAATTTCCTCCTCAAAATCCTGATGCACTAAATTCATTTTTTGCTTCGCTACAATCCCTTTCAAAATCGGCTAATCTGATTCGAATTCTACATTATGGAGATTCTCAAATTGAAGGCGACCGTATTAGTTCCTATTTGAGGGAACGTTTTCAGCACCGTTTTGGAGGTTGTGGTGTGGGTCTTGTTCCGATTTATGTACGTGGAAATGTTCGTTCTACACTTTTTACGGCTTTTTCGCCTAATTGGACAAAATATGCCTACATTGACCAAAAGAAAAGTCCTCGCCATAATAAATTAGGACTTTTAACAGAATACGACCGTTTTACAAATCCTACGGATTCTCTACAATCGGAAATGAAACACGCTTGGGTTCGTTTTACAAATCCAAAATTAGGACACAAAACATCAACAAGTATCGAAAATGTAAAATTGATTTATCGTTCGCCTTCTGCTCCTTTGGCTTTTCAATTAAATCTAAATGGAG
>DAIUBX010000554.1:0-2639 GCA_036846465.1 Bernardetia sp. | reverse complement strand
AAATGTCGTTTGTTTCACAAGAAGATATTTTAAATAATTTTGAAGGACTTTTGAAATATCTTTTCAAAGAAATCAAAGGAATCAATATTGAAAATGATTTTCCTAGAATGACCTACGACGAAGCGATGAAAACGTATGGAAATGATAAACCAGATATTCGTTTCGAAATGAAGTTTAAGGAAATGAACGAGGTTACAAAAGGAAAAGATTTCAAAGTTTTTGATGATGCAGAATTAGTTGTAGGAATAAATGCAACAGGTTGTGCAGAATATACTCGTAAACAATTAGATGGACTTACTGATTTTGTCAAAAAACCTCAAATCGGTGCGACTGGACTTATTTATTTGAGAGTTAATACTGATGGAACGCTTAAATCTTCAGTAGATAAATTTTTCAATGAAGAAGATTTAAAAAAATGGGCAGAGCTTTTTGATGCAAAAGCTGGAGATTTGATTTTGGTTTTGGCAGGAAATGCAGACAAAACTAGAAAAGCATTGAGCGAATTGCGTTTAGAAATCGGTAATCAATTAGGACTTCGTAAAGCTGACGATTACAAACCTCTTTGGGTTCTTGATTTTCCTTTGTTAGAATGGGGCGAAGAAGAAAACCGTTGGTTTGCCATGCACCACCCTTTTACTTCTCCTAAAAAAGAAGATTTAGAAAAATTAAATACCAATCCTGCTGATGTTCGTGCAGATGCGTATGATTTGGTTTTGAATGGTGTTGAAGTTGGTGGTGGTTCGATTCGTATTTATGATAGAGCTTTACAAGAAAAAATGTTGGCGTTCTTAGGTTTTTCAGATGAAGAAGCGAAGGCTCAATTTGGTTTCTTGATGGACGCTTTCGAATATGGTGCTCCTCCTCACGGTGGAATTGCACTTGGTTTTGACCGTCTTTGTGCTTTGTTTGGTGGAGAGCAAAGTATTCGTGATTTTATCGCTTTCCCTAAAAACAATGCAGGAAAAGATTTGATGATTGATGCACCAGCTAAAATTGACAATAAACAACTTAATGAGTTGGGAATTAAAGTTGATTTGAAAGAAAAAGTTTAATAAAATCCTCGTTGACGGCAAAGCCTCAACGACGGTTACATTTAAAGACTGTTCAGTAATTTTTATTATTGAACAGTTTTTTTTGTAGAAAAAATACTGTATCTGAAATACAATCTCACGCTAAAGCGTAAGCTACTTTTTGAATAAAATCAACGTAATTTTTTCAGGTTTTCCATTCTGACCATTTTCTTGTTTGTAATAATAATCTTCTATAAAATCCTCAAAATCTACGATAAAATAAAATAGAAAATCACGCACCCCATAAAAATCTATATTTCCGTAAGTGTGTTTTAAAAGTTCGGTCATTCTATAGGAAACCTTTACTTTTTCTAATAAACTATTTATTTTTCTTACTCCTTTTGCAGCTTTGCTCGTTGCTTGTGTATCAATTAAAGCAAAAGATTGATTCAAAATTAAAGGTTCGTCTTTTTCTAATTTCATAAACTGACTTACAAAACTAGAATAGGCTTTTTCAATAGGAAACTCAAAGCTGAAATTAGCACTGACTTTACCATTTTCATAAATCTTTAAAGCAGGTCGTTCTTCTTTTTTATAGATTTTTCCTATCTCTATTCCATTTGTTTTTTTGTGAATGGTAAGTTCAGGTTTATCATATTTGTTGTGATAATGGTCGATGACAATTTTTTCCCAACCTTTTGGTTGTGCTAATGGATTATTTGCTGCTGGATGCCATTGATGAAAAACAGGCGATTTTTCGGCATTGAGCCACTTCATTTCTAGTTTTTCTTTGTAATCATAATTCAATAAACGCCTATTCAAATCTTTGTCTTCTATTCCCCAAAGTCTAAAATATTCATCATAACCTCCTATTTTTTTTAGCTTTTGAGTAGGAATAACAACAATTCCCATCGCTGATTCTTTACTACTTTTTTCAAATTGATTTAGATTATCAACTTTCAGACTATGATTTTCTAAGTATTTATCATATTCAAAACCTTCGTTCAAGTAAAAACATTGATAATGCAAAAGTGTATTTTGATTTGTGTTTTTTTCTACCTCTTCCAAAAAATTAGGCGAATAGATCATATCTACATCTGCAATGATGCAATATTCTCCTTTTGCTTGGTAAATTCCATTATTGATAGAAGCCGAACGAGACCAAAACATTCCTCTTACCTCATTAAAAATATAATTTACCTTATCCAAACCCTCACAAAAATCTTCTAATTCGTCAGAAATAGCTTTATCACTACCATAATCTACAAATAATACTTCATAGTCTGTATTGTTGCTTTGAATGATTTTTTGATTTTGAAGAGAAAGCAAACACCGTTTTGCAATTTGTGTATCTCGGTTACGATAATGAACAAGAAAAGAAAATTTTGTCATCTTATAAATAAATATTTTTGTCGAAAGATTTGATAAAAAGCAAATCAATTAAAACGAAAGTAATAGTTTTTTGTTCTCTAAGCCAGTAGGAAATTAAAATTCGTCTAAAACTAAAACAGAATAATCAAAAATAGGTATAAAATTTAGTTTTCTGTAAAAGGATGACCTAATTTTGCTTATTAGAATTACGAATTACGAATTACGAATTACGAATTTTTCTCATTAAAAAACTTTCAT
>DAIUBX010000553.1:0-2652 GCA_036846465.1 Bernardetia sp. | reverse complement strand
TTAAATGAGAAAATATTAGGAAAATGGTATTTATCTGTACCTTTATCTAGTTTGAAATCGTATGATTATGTAACTTTAAAAAGAACAAAAGATGATTGTTGTCATGAATTTTTTGAGTTTCAAGACAATTATGATTTTAGCAGTTACACTGAAGAAAATTTTAATTTAGAGAAGTCAAAAAGTTATCGTATAAATCTTTCAGAAAAATTACATCTAACTATATCAGGAGGGTTTAATATCGATAATAAAGGAAATACGACAGTAAATAATAATGGAGCAAGTTTTACATTAGAATCAATAGAAAATAATACACTAAAGTTGAGGTATTATTGGAGATAAAATCTACTAAAAAAACAATGAACAAAAATTTCATAAACATACGCATACAAGAAAGCATCGCTACCAAAGAGCGAATTTTGACCAATGAACCTTTATTAGAAAGCATTTCGAAGGCTGCACAGGCTTGGAAAACGACTTTTGAAAAAGGTGGAAAAGTTCTTTTTTGTGGAAATGGTGGAAGTGCTGCCGATGCTCAACATATTTCTGCCGAACTTTCTGGGCGTTTTTATAAAGATAGAAAACCACTTTTTGCTGAAGCCTTACACGTCAATTCTTCGTATCTGACAGCCGTAGGAAATGATTATGGCTATGATATTGTTTTTGAAAGAATGGTACAAGCAATGGGAAGAGAAGGCGATGTTTTGGTAGCCATTTCTACTTCTGGAAATTCTCCAAATATCGTAAAAGCCGTTGAAGCAGCCAATAAAATTGGAATGATTACGATAGGAATGACAGGAAACAAAGGAGGAAAACTAAAAGAAATTTGTGATATAATTTTGAATGTTCCTTCTGATGACACGCCACGCATACAAGAAAGTCATATTTTGGTAGGACATATTTTGTGTGAATGGGTAGAATTGGCTTTATTTGAATAAAAACTTATGCTACAAAATCTATATTCAATTTGGAAAAAACACACTATCCAAAAAGTCTATTTATTTGGTTCTTATGCTCGTAATGAACAAAAACCAAGTAGTGATATAGATTTTTTGATAGAACATGCTAGTAATTTTTCTTTATTTGATTTGATAAAATTACAATTAGATTTAGAGAATGAATTGAAAATTGATGTAGATTTGATTAGTAACAATTCAGTTTCCAAATTCTTAAAAGATTCTATAAATAGAGATAAAATACTTATTTATTCACAAAATGAAGCGTTTGAGAATAGTTTTATCGAACAAAATAAGTTTTAGTTTGTAGTTTTGATTTAGTGATGTGAGTTGTTGGTGTCGCTATCGCTAAAACACCAACAACGGCAAAAAAAATTGGAATTAAAGAATGAAGATTGAAAAATACAAATGACAAAACTCAAATTTCATACTCTATTTTCATAATCCATTCTAAAAAAATATTTTAATAAACACAGAAGTACAAAGTTACTCAAGGAAATAAAATTTCACTGATTACTGGTAACTGATAACTGATAACTGTAAAAAAATGGTATTGAGAGCAGAAAATTTAGTCAAACGCTACGGAGGACGAACAGTAGTTAATGGCGTTTCGATAGAAGTAAATCAAGGCGAAATTGTAGGCGTTCTTGGACCCAATGGTGCTGGAAAAACGACTTCTTTTTATATGATTGTTGGTCTTGTAAAGCCCAATAGTGGTAAAATTTATCTTGATGATAAAGATATTACCAAACTTCCTATGTTTCGTCGTTCGCAACTTGGAATTGGGTATTTGGCGCAAGAAGCCTCTGTTTTTAGAGAACTTACGGTAGAAGAAAATATCATGGCTCCTTTACAGATGCGAAATTTATCCAAACAAGCACAAAAAGAAAAAATGGAAGAGCTTATCGAAGAATTTCGTTTGAAGCGTTTTAAAAAGACAAAAGGAAAATTACTTTCTGGTGGAGAGCGTCGTCGTACTGAAATTGCTAGAGCAGTAGCTACTAATCCAAATTTTATTTTGTTAGATGAGCCTTTTGCTGGTGTCGACCCTATTGCTGTGGAAAATATCCAAATGCTTGTCGCCAAACTCAAACAAAAAAACATTGGTGTTCTTATTACAGACCATAATGCCAACGAAACATTATCTATTTGTGATAGAGTTTATATTATGTTTGAAGGCGACCCTTTTGCAAGTGGAACACCTGAAGAAGTATCAGCAGACAGCCGAGTAAAAGACGTTTATTTTGGTCGTCAGTACGAATACAAGCGTAAAATATTTGACTTTGATACTGATTTTAATGAAGAGTTTTAAATTTCCCCATTATCAACGTTTGATTACAAACGATTGCTAAGGGTAAATTTGTAACCTAGAATATAATTTATAAAAAATAAAACGCTTTACCTTAGCAATGGTCTGTAATCAGACCTTAATAATGGTAGAAATAAATAAAAAACTATGCAAAAAATAAAATCAACAACCGTTCTTGCCGTTTCTCACAACGGACAAATTGCCATCGGTGCAGACGGACAAGCGACAATGGGAAACACAGTAGCCAAATCTACTGTCAAAAAAATTCGTAAGATTGCAGACGGAAAAGTAATAACAGGTTTTGCAGGTTCAACAGCCGATGCCTTCACACTTTTAGAACGCTTCGAAGAAAAACTAAATGCACACGGTGGAAATGTAAAACGTTCTGCC
>DAIUBX010000552.1:1408-2659 GCA_036846465.1 Bernardetia sp. | reverse complement strand
TTGATACAACTCTACACAGGTTTTGTTTATGAAGGTTGGGACTTGATTAGTGAAATAAATACAGAAATTTTAAAAAAATAATAAAAAATCCTCAACGACGGCAACGCCTCGTTGACGGTGGAAAAAACAATTATGCAAGAACAAGAATACGATTTTTTACCCTACGTTTTTACAGAAAACGTCTATTATATCGATGCCGTAAAATCAGAATGGGAAATTGAAGCAAGTGCAAATCAAGAACAAAAAAAACAAGTTTCTCAAAATCAAGAAGCAGAAACAAAAACGCTAAAACAAGAAATTAATAAAATTAAATCAGATAATTCTGAAAAACAAAGTGAGAGTAAGTCAGATACAGATTTCTCTTATTTTGGAAAGAACCGTAAAAATTTCTTGATTTTGATAAAGGAAACCGAACAAGAAAATCTAAAAGATGCCGACAACAAACTTCTGACAGGAATTTTGGCAGCAGGACAGCTTTCTTTAAATGATGTAGCTATTGTAAATATGGCAAAAACAAATGCAAGTTTTTTAGATATGTATAAAAAATTAAAACCTACTTCGGTAGTGAGTTTTGGTGTAGATACAAAAAACTTAGGTGTTCCACATGAATTTGAACTTTATAAACCGACCAAAATAAAAGCCATTACGTGGATTATTTCGCATAATTTTGTAGCTCTTCATTCTGACAAAACCAAAAAACTAGGGCTTTGGACGGCTTTGAAGGAATTGGAATGTTATGTTTCTTAAGTAGTAATCGTAGAAGTTGTTTAAGAATTAGGTTTTATTTTCTGTCTATCTCTGATAAATATCAAAGTAAAAGCTAAATAATATAGGCTTTGCCAAGTATGAATTTTAGTTTCATAGTGGTTCTTCCAAGAAATTGTTTGATAGGTAATTATCTCCATTGAGTACCTGTTTTAAGACAATAAATAATAGCTTTAACAATACGCCAAAGAGCTACTTTAGGTTTACGACCTTTTTTAAATTGAGTTAAATAGGATAAAATATTTTCTGTTATAGTTTTTTGATAAGTTTACGTACATAGGGCTAAAGAGTTAGAAATTGCAAATGTGAAGATTTACAATAATAACTTTTTTACCTCTTTTTTGAAAAAAATAGCCTATTATTAAACATCTTCCCTATAAAATGAGTAATTTTGTATTAATTATTTAAACTTAAAATTATGCAAAGAGAAAAAGACTATTTAAAGAAAAAAATAGACAAATTAGCCGTAGTTTTGGCAGAACTTTT
>DAIUBX010000552.1:0-1398 GCA_036846465.1 Bernardetia sp. | reverse complement strand
AAGTAACCAAAACAGATATTGCTTTCACAAAAGGAGAGTTTGCAGCCGAATTTGATAAAGTTTTAACAGAGGAATCAAATCTTACTATTGCAATGATTTTAGAAATGAAAGCAGAAATTTTTGCACAAGTATTGAAAGACGAATATGAATTTAATCCAAATCAACTCCATATTTTAGCTGATTTGTTGTATCAATATTCCTTAAATTTTGAAGAGAGTGAAGGAAGTTTGAATAGTAAAATAGTTGCTCTTTATGAAAGCTGTATTGATGATGGAATTGCACTTTCTTTAGATAAATACAGACTGATAGATTTCTTAAAAAATAAATAATAAAGTAGCTGACAGTTTTTAACCGTCAGAAAATATACACAGTCAGACGGTTAAAAAATGTCTGCTACATTATGACAGATATACAAAAAAACACCAAAAAGTGGTTTGAAGAATGGATTTTAAAACTCAATCTTTGCCCTTTTGCTCATGCTGTTCATGCACAAGAACAAATTCGTTTTGAAATAGAAGAAAGCGATGACTTCAAAAAATGTGTGCAAAAAGCAGTTGCTGAAATTGATTTTTTGATAGAACACGATTCTGATTCACATTCAGAAGATGAAATAACAGAAGACGACACAGAATATTATATCGATACGACACTTCTCGTTTTTCCTAACCAAACCAATTTCAAAGAGTCTTTTGAAGATTTTTTAGATTTTGTGGCTTTAGTGGAATTGTATTTGGAACAAAATGAATTAGATTCTGAATTTCAACTGGTAGCATTTCACCCTAATTTTATTTTTGAAGTAGAAGAACTAAACTCAAAAAGTCATTATACCAACCGTTCGCCTTATCCAACGTTACATATTTTGAGAGAAAAAAGTGTTCAAAAAGCAACTGAGAGTTTTGGAAATGTCGCTCTAATTCCTCAAAAAAATATAGAAAAATTAGAAAAAATGAAAGATGCTGATTTTGAATGGTTAAAATCGTTTCAAAAGTAGCCAAAATGATGTAGCAATTTGATTTATCAAATTCTAAAATTTTATATTCTACATATATTTGTGTATTTTTGTAGTACAATTTTATAGTAAAAAAGTTCAACTTTTTAGCTTAAAGGAATAGAAGTCAAATAAACTAATAGATTTTTCAATAATTTATTGTCGACAGATTGCATCTATTTATCCTGATTTTCAATTCGTAATTTTTAGTTAGCTACGCTGATTATTTCATAATTCGTAATTCGTAATTGTCTTTTATGTACGCTTCTTCTTCCTCTCCTTCTCGTTCGCCTTTCTCTCAGTTAGACTGGATGACAATTTTGTTGTTTTTTGGTCTTCTCACTTGGGGTTGGATTAGTATTTATGCAGCCATTTACGATGCTGAAAAAACATATACAGTTACAGAATTT
>DAIUBX010000551.1:0-2660 GCA_036846465.1 Bernardetia sp. | reverse complement strand
AGAATTAGCAATTTTAGAAACTTTAGATGCAATTCCTGTTCAAAGAAATACAGGAATTGATGGTTTTTTGAAAGAGCAAATAAATGGAAATCCTGTTCCTATCAAAATTCAATCAAAAAACGAAACACTACAAAAAGCCATTGAAAAGCTAGAAAAAGCCTCGTTGAATAAAAATTATGATTATAAAATTGTAATCCAAACACAAGAAACTGAATCTAATCGTTTGTTTGAAATTCAATCCGATGTAGAAATTATAAAATCATTAGCTCTTCAAAGTAAAGAACAAAGGAATAAAATGTATAAGTGAATCAATCTTTAATATTATTCTAAAAAAATCAAAACTGTATTCTGTGTGCTACAATATGGGTAAAAACTTGAATTAAATAATCATTTTAACAGTTCCTATAACACTATGTTGGACATACAACAAAGTTAGAAAAAAGGACGTTTAACAACTCAAATGTAGTTTTCTTTTTCCATTTCTCCCAAAAAACTACTACATTCAACTAATTATACCAGCCTTTTTACCATCATTTTACAAAATAAATACAACCATGAAACTTCCTTTGCCTTTACTAGCCGTTATTTATATTGTGGCTATTGTTATTTATAGTTATGTCAGTATGCCTGTTTTGAATTATGGTTTTGCTGAAATAGCTATGATGCTGTTTTTTTTCAGTATTCCTTTTTTTGGTACAAATGCAAAAACATTTAAAAGTAATCATAAATGGATTGCCAAAACCATTACAACGATTGGACTTGTATCCTTTCTGTATGCTGTTGTTTGGGGTGGAATTTCTTCTTGGGGAATTTTTAGAGCCGAAGAATATAGAAATTTGATAGGTAAAGTAGAAGTAGGAGAAAGTTTTGCAAGTGAAGTTGCTCCTGTTTCGACTGAAAATATTAGAGTAGTAGATCAAAGTGTAGCCCAAAGATTAGGCGATAAAGTAATGGGCGAAAAGCCTTCTTTGGGAAGTCAAACCTATTTAGGCGATTTTCATATTCAAAAAATAAAAGACAAACTCTATTGGGTTGCTCCTCTTTTGCACTCTGGTTTTTTGAAATGGTGGAGCAATAAAGCAGGAACACCTGGTTATGTGATGGTTTCGGCTACCAACGAACGTGATGTAAAATTGGTACAAGAAGTAAGTGGAAAACAACTCAATATAAAATACCAAACATCAGCGTATGGTTTGGATAATTTGCATCGTCATGTTTATTTACACGGATACATGACAACAGGCTTAACCGATTTTACTTTCGAAATAGACGATGAAGGAAATCCGTTTTGGGTGGTTACTAAATACGAAAAAAGAATTGGTTTTGCAGGAAGCGATGCTGTCGGAATTTTGGTAGTTGATGCACAAACAGGAAAAATACAAAACTATTCAATCAACGACGCACCTCTTTGGATTGACCGTATTCAACCTGAAAGCTTTGTCGAAACTCAAATTATAGACTGGGGCGAATTTGTACACGGTTATTTCAATTTTTCTAATAAAGATAAACTTACCACAACTCCCGGAATTTCTTTGGTTTATGGAGAAGATAACCGTTCGTATTGGTACACAGGGCTTACTTCCGTAGGTGCAGACGAGGGAACAGTAGGTTTTATTTTGGTGGACACACGTACAAAAGTTGCAAAATGGTATCGCCAAACAGGGGCAACAGAATATGCAGCCCAAAGTTCGGCAGAAGGAAAAGTTCAAGAAAAGGGTTATTATAGTTCGTTTCCAATTATGTATAATATCAATGGTGTTCCTACGTATGTGATGTCATTGAAGGATAATTCTGGACTTATAAAAATGATGGCTTTGGTTTCGGTACAAGATTATACCATTGTGGGAGCAGCCGATAATTTGCAGGAAGCTCTTCGTGAATACAAAAGTTCGTTGAATAGTGTCGGAAATTCTATCCGTCCGACAAGTGATAGCAAACTCAAAGAAATAAAAGGACGTGTTTTGCGTGTAGCAGAAGATGTAAATGGAGGAACTACTTTTTATTATTTGCTTATCAATAATGAACCTAACAAACTTTTTGTGGCTTCTTCGTCTGTTTCTAAAGAATTGCCTATTACACAGGCTGGAGATTCGGTAACTGTTTCGTATGACGAAGCCACTCAATCGGTTGTCGATATAATGTTTTTTGATAACTTTGAAATTGGCTTGAATAATGATAAAAAATAATTTTTTAGATTTTTAATAAATAGAAATCCACAAAAAATGGTTTTGAATAGAAATATTTGAAACCATTTTTTTTAGAAAAAAGCCACAAAAATAGTTATTATTGTAACTCTGCATTATTTTAATTACTTCATAACAAATGTCAAAAGATAAAAACGCATTTTTCTCTCAAACTATCATTTCTTGGTATCATCAAAACAAGCGAGATTTGCCTTGGCGAGATACTCAAAATCCATATAAAATTTGGCTATCTGAAATTATTCTTCAACAAACAAGAGTAGTTCAAGGAATGCCTTATTATGAAAAATTTATTGAGAATTTTCCAACAGTTCAAGAACTTGCACGAGCAGATGAAGAAAGTGTTTTACGGCTTTGGCAAGGCTTAGGTTATTATTCAAGAGCTAGAAACTTACATGCAGCAGCAAAATATATTTCAGAAGATTTAAACGGAATTTTTCCAACTAATTATAACGATAT
>DAIUBX010000550.1:0-2661 GCA_036846465.1 Bernardetia sp. | reverse complement strand
TTTGCACGAGTATTATTGCAAGTTTTGATTGGAAATATTGAAAGTATTCAGAAAGCCGTTGCATCAGTTTTGAGTAAAGTCATTTTACTTCACTTGAAATTACAAGGATTTCAAAAAGTAGATTTTTTGAAAGTTATTTTTGAAAAGCCTTTGATTGGCGATTCTCTCAAAGAAGCACAAACCGAAGCTACGAAAATTGCAAATGTAAGAAGTAAAGAAGATGCAGGGTACATAAGCAATGATATTGCAGCCCAAGAATTAGGGTATGAAAGTGCAACAGGAACGAAAAAAGAAGAGGCAAAACCAGCAATTCCAAAAGTAGAAGTTGCACCTGATAATACTACCAATCCTGATAAAGACACAAATGTAGGATTGAGTGAAATTTTTAAGTTTGAAACGGATTTTCAAGATGACTATTTGAATGATGCTGCAAATGATTATACAGCTTCTATAGAGAAAAAGTATGATAAGACATTCAAAAAAATTATGAATTTGGTCATCGAAACGATAAAAGAATTTGGTATTCGGAATGAAAATGATTTAGTCAGTATTTTTATTCTTACACTTGAGCAGAACTGGGAAACGATTTTTGCAGAAAACGCACAAAAAGAAATTGAAAAATATACACAAAAGGTGTATAAGAAGTATCGCAAAGACAAATCTATTTTTGAGGAAGTAGAAGAAAAAGAAGGAGAAACAAAAAATGCACGATTCTTTGATGCTCCTGTTGCTATAATTGACTTCTTAGATTTGAGATTGATTGATTATTTAGCAAAATCAGATATGTTTTACTTAGGTAAATTTATCTTAGCAGATTCTATAAAAAAGAAAATGACTCAAGCTATTTTAGATTTTTATGTGGCTAATGATGGCGAAATAGGAAATAGTGATACACTTGATGAATTTAGAAAAGTAATGACTGACTTAGCTAATGTAGAAAGATATAAAATACGCAGAATTGTAGATACAACAATGACCAATTCTCGTAATTATGCCAACATAAATTACCTAAGACAAGCAGAAATTCAGCGTTTTAGAAGAGTGGAAATTGGAGATAGATTGACTTGTCCTCACTGCAAGGCAATGGACGGAGAAGTTTTTGAAACCCAAATCGAACTTACAAAAGTGAATAATTTTGTAAATGCAACGCAAGAGCAAATAGAAGAATTATCTCCTTTTGCGACAACAATAAAAATTGATGAGTTTAAAAGTTTAAGTGCAAGTGAAAAACAAGAAAGAGGTTTTGGAGCTCAAGCTCTTCATCCACATTGTCGTGGAAGGATTGTAGCAGAATTGTAGAAAAAAGGATTGATAATTTTAATGATGAGATAAATGGATGCAGAATTAAAAATAGTAGGTTCAATAATTATAGCCTTCATGTTTTTAGCAAATACAGGCATTGGAGTTTGGATTTATAGGATTATGAAGGCTTCTGAAAGAATAAAAGAAGTCGATAAGCTTATTGAAAAAAATGCACAGGATATTGTTACTCTTGAAAAGCAACTAACCCTTGAAAAACAAAATTTAAACGAAAAAATTACTAGTGAGAGAGAATTAAGGATAAAATACGAAGCTCGTATAAGCCAGTTAGAAAAAGAAACTGAAAGTTTAAAAAATGATTTATCAAAGAATTACATAACATTTACAGATATTATAAATGAATTTAAAATATCTATAAATAAATTAAATTCTTCCTTAGAACACTTTTCTAATGTTTTGATGGAAGTGAAAATGGATTTGAAGGATATAAAAAAAAACTAATAGCATAACGATACTATAATTTTTATAAAAATAGAAAAGATTCACATGGATAAGAATAAAACTACAAGACCTTTTGCCATTCAAATTTTGAGTAATGGCATTCCACAAGTCAAAAATTTTGACACAAAATATGCATACATTCCATTTAGACTACTTTCTTCTGATTCTATAATCGGTGCAGGAGGTTGGAATTGCTCATTTTTTCCTAAAAAAGTACTTCAAGAAGCTGCTGAGCTTTGGGAAGGACAAGTTTTGAGAGTCGACCATAGTTTATCTACCAAAAATATCATCGGCAATGTCGTTGAGGTTTGGTTTGATGAAGGTTTTATCCAAAACGGAGTTGCTATTCCTGCTGGTGTCAATGGTTTTTTCAAAGTTTCCAGAGAAGAGTTTTCTAAAGAAGTGGAACTCTTGACTTCTGAGCCAAGTGGCATTCGTGCGACAAGTGCAGGAGTTGCTTTTGATTTTGAGCCTTCTCATGAGTTTGAAGACGAGTGGGATTTTTGGTATCACGTAGGCGAAACTATCAATGGCGAATATGTCCATTTTAATGTTACCAAAATTACGGAGGTGATTGAACAGTCTGCTGTTTGGGACGGTGCAGACCCGTGTGCAGTGAGGCTTTCGGTAGATGAAGAGGGTGTTATTTTCAACTATCTCAAAGAAAATAAAGTCTTGAACGCAGAACGATTAAAAGCTCTCAAAACAAAAACAGAAAATTCAGCAGCATTCAAATCTGAACTCAAAAAAGAATTTCCTAAAGGAATGGTAAAGTTTGCCAAACTAACTTTTGGCAATCCTGCTGATGCTCTTGACGATACTTTTGGAAAAGGAATAGGCAAAACATTCAAAGAATCTGAAGAAGAATTGAAAAAAGTTATTTCAAAAGATAAAGAAACA
>DAIUBX010000549.1:247-2666 GCA_036846465.1 Bernardetia sp. | reverse complement strand
GCGATGTAGATTCGATGGATCAAGTAAAGATTCTGAAAGATTTGGGTAAAAATGGTTATCGTCTTTCGAAGAGTTATCGTGTTCAGCGTACGTGTAAAGGTTGTAATAACTTTAGAAATTATACAGTTATTATGACAAAAGGCAATACATACACACTTGTAGTTTTGAGTAGTGAAGGTGGTGCAGAAGGTATTATTGCTAATTTCAAAGAGCTTTCAGGAGCCGTTATTGCTGCTAACTATGATGATAATACCAAGAAATTTTATACTACAATTACTTTTCAATGCAACAAAACAGCTCCTTATTATCTCAACTTTTTGCCAAAAGATTCTAAAACTTCGTGTGGAATGGCTTTTTTAGCATTTAAGACGACCAAATAAATGATTAGCTTTGTTTAAATTATTTATAAAAAACCTAATTCAAAAACAGAATTAGGTTTTTTGTTGGATGAATTTTTAAATAACTTCAAAGCAGAAAATTGAAATAAAATGCTAAAAAAGTGAACAAAATTTATGTATTTTGCATAGTAATTCTAAAGTAGCTGATAGTTTTTAACTGTCATATAAAAAAATAAAAATGAAAAGAACGGCATTCTATCTCGCTTTATCGCTTATTCTGACAGGATTAGTTTTTCTTGTTTTAGCTGTTCAGAGTTGGAATAAAGAACAAATTCGTCAGACAAAATACGAACGTACTTTGGGTAGAGTAGTTCAAATAAAACCTCTTCCTGAAGACAGAAGCTACCCTGTCATTGGCTTTTATGCCTTGGATAGTCAGAAAGTAATGGTTCATGCCAAGCATGAAGTTTCTCGTTTTTCAAGCTATGAATTGGGCGAAGTAGTCGAAATTTATTATGATATTATCAACCCAGATGATACGCATATTGTGCGTTATGAGTGGTTTTGGATGAGTTTTTTGTCTATTACAGGAATTGCTTTTATAGGAGGTGGAATCATTTGGGGACTTATGATTTGGTTACGTGCCAATCGTAGAAATTGGCTTTTAGAAAAAGGTAGTGTTTTGGAGGGTATTATTCAAGCTGTCGTACAAGACCCACAAATTATGCTACAAGACAAACCTGCTTTCATAATTTTGTGTGAATGGAAAAGAGATGAAAATTCTAGTGCTTTGCTTTTTAAAAGCGAACCTCTAGCTTATGACCCAACCGAACGTTTAGAAGAAAGAGAAACTCTACCTATTTATATAGATTTACAAAATCCAGAAAATTATTGGGTTGATATTTCTTTTTTGAATGAAGCAAAAACAGAAGTACAAACAGTAGAAAATTCAGAAAATAGACAAGAATAATTCAAGACTATTTTTTATCCAAACTTTTAGACTGAATTGTAGTTGGAGTATTCAATATATTTTTCTCTTGAGTTTTTAATTGACTTTCTGGATGTACTTCTTCTTTTACAGAAATAGGCTCAAAAGTGAGAAAAACAGTCTTTTTTGTCAAATTTTCTAAGAGAGGTTGTAGCATTGTCTTTGCCATAGCTTGTGTCTGAACTAATATTCCAGATTCTAAAGCAGATTTTTCGATTTGTTTTTCGGCTTTTGCAAAGGCTTCTCCTACCAAATTATCATCTTTCATAAAAGGCATTGATTCCGAATCATACACTTTAGATTTTTGATGGTCTATTTTGTAATAACATAATTCAGGTGCAGGTAAATGAACATAAATAGAATCGCCCACTTCGGTAATATCTTCGGCTTTTATGCGTGTCAAATCCATACAACCAACAGCTTCGGCAGCTACAATCAATAAAACTTTTGAATCTAAAACAGAGCTATAACCGTTTTTTTGCTTGTGTTCGACAACGTCTTTAAAGTTATATTTTACAAGTTCTAGCTTTCCCAAACTTTCCACTTCTTCCAAAACAGTCTGAAAACTTGTTTCTGTAACTGTTTCTCTAGGTTCTAATAATTCTTTTGCATCTTTTCGAACAGTAACATAATACAAACCAAATCCTATAAGAAGGACAACCAAAAGACCAGTAAGAGATTTTATAAGATTAGTCATTTTTTTGGGATTAGGGAATGAGAATTAGGGGCGAGGGGCGAGAGATTAGGGATTAGAAAATACAAATACAATTATTTGATTTTACTTCTAATTTCTAAAATCTAACTTCATAATTTATTCAAACTGGTAGCTGATTACTGCTCACTGATAACTGTAAAACTACATTCCTTTCTGTGCTGCTGCAATCAAACTAATATCTTTATAACGCATATTGAATTTTTTGCTTAAATGTTGGTTTGTCAAGCCTCCTTGATAACTATAAACACCTTTTGCAAAACCCATATCAGCATAAATCATTTCTTCGATACTGCCAAGTTCTCCTGCACGTAAAAGCAAAGGCGCAAAAATATTACTTAGTGCATTTGTTGCCGTTCTTGCTACACGAGAAGGAATATT
>DAIUBX010000549.1:0-237 GCA_036846465.1 Bernardetia sp. | reverse complement strand
ACAGTAATGAATGACATCATATTTTTTATAAATTGGCTTATGATGCGAAGTAGTTTCAGAAGTTTCGATACAACCACCATAATCAATACTGACATCAATAATTACTGAATTTGGTTTCATACGTGATACCATTTCTTCTGTAACGACAGAAGGCGTTCGCCCGTTTTCTGGTCGGATTGCTCCAATTACTACATCGGCTTCTTCTAATGCAGATTTGAGCGTTCCCAAATCAAAAAT
>DAIUBX010000548.1:0-2666 GCA_036846465.1 Bernardetia sp. | reverse complement strand
TAGGAAAGCACTTGACGCATTTTTTTGGCTTGGTCAGAAGCACTTTCTTCTGTTTTCAAACCAGTTAATGAAGCTGAAAAAGAGTTACCTTGTCCTCCAAAAAAACGTGCGCCAAAAATCATCCCTACACCTAAAGCGATAGCCGTAAAAATAGGTAATTTGATTTGAGCAGCTAAAACAGATGTATCTGATTTAGTTTTTGCTTGATTTTCCTTAGGCGTAGAACTTGTATAAATCAAACGCTCGTTTGAAGAATCGGAAGAACTAGAATTACTTTCTGACATAAAACTATACTATAAAAATTGTGTACTGATTTATTCTTAAATTATGTGATTTACGATTTTAGAACAAACAAAATTAATTAAACTTGAGCAAAAACAAGTAGTTATAAAAATTTATTTTAAAAATACCACTATCAATAACTTTACTAAGATAACTGATATTTTACTCAAAAAAAGAGGATAAAATCTATTTCCAAATGCTTTTAATAAGATTTAACGGATAAGAAAAAATATAGTCTATTGCATCATTTGTCTATTTTTGATGAGTTATTTTTAGATTTCTAATGATTTGATTAGGAAAATAGTTCAGTAAAACAAAACTTTTATTGACGAAATAACGTATATATGAAAGAATGTTGATATGTTTGTATAACTTAATTTTAATGCAGATTAGTTTATCAAAAAATCAACTCATTTTTTCAACCTTAAAAAATTAAATTCAAAACCTCAAACTATTCAACATATTATGGAAATTAAACCATCATTTCAAGATATTATTCAATCAGAAACACCTGTTTTAGTAGATTTTTATGCAGACTGGTGTGGACCTTGTCAGGCAATGACACCTGTGATAAAAGATTTTTCTGCTGAAATGGGAGAAAAAGTAAAAGTAATTAAGATAAATGTAGATACTAACCCTGCTGTGGCTTCTACTTTTAATGTACGTGGAATTCCTACCTTTATTGTTTTCAAAAATGGTGAAGCAGTTTCTCGTCAGTCAGGTATGATGCCTCTCACAGCTCTTCGCTCAATGGTAGATCCTCATTTAGTGAAATAATATTTCTTTTTGTGTATTCTATTTACTACACTGTTTCAAAAGTTTTTCAATGTTTTTTAATCGTTTTGCGTGTGTTCGTTTTAGCTTCGCTGAGGGTTTCACCGTTCTCAAAAACGAACAAAACGCTTCCTCAGAAGCGTGATTTATTTGCTTGAATCACGCTTCTGAGGAAGCAAAACATTCAGTTCTGAGGAACTGAACGCACAGCAAAATATAATAAAACTTTTGAAACAGTGTATTTACGCCATTAATTAGGGCTTTTTCAAAATTAATTATTTTGTTAAAGTCCTTTTTTTGATAGATTTCTTATTCAATCAAAATATCATAACTATCCAAGAGTCCTTTTATCCCACTACTTGAAAACTTCGCTTTTTTAATTTTATTTTTGGCTAGATTGATAGAGTAATTGTTAGCTCTTCGAAAATCTGCTCCTTCTAAAATTGTATTTTCAAAAACGGCTCTTTCTAATTCACAGTTCTCAAATTTTATGTTTTTGAGATTGCATTCTGTAAAATCAACTTCTTTTAATGTAGAGTTTTTGAATGTAGAACCTTTAAGATTTAATTGATAAAAAGAAGAAAAATCTAGCAAACAATTTTCAAAATGTAACTCAAGTAAAAAAGGATTACAATCTGAAAATTGAAGTCCTAAAAGTTTAGAGTTTTTAAATTTTGTTTCTTGAAATGACATATTTCCTAGTTTTGTATTACTCAAATCACAATTTTCAAAACTACATTTTATAAAAGTAATGCTTGATAAATTACTCTGAGCAAAAATACAATTCAGAAAAGTACATTCTTCATATTCTCCTTTTGGTAATTCTGTTTCTGTGAAATTTATATTTTCGAATGATTCTGATAAATTATAATCTGACATCTATTTTGATTTATGAAATAAAAATTAACGCATTTTCAGTGCAAAACTATACGCCAAACGCACCGAAAAAACAGAATTACGAACAGGAAACCCAAATCTATCTAAAAAAACACTGTTTCTTCCCCAATAATGACGAAATTCTGTTGAAAGCCATCGCCAACCTCCAGTTTCATAACGAAAGCCAAAACCAACTAACCAACCGAGATCAAAATCATGAGTTGCCCAGCGCAAATCAAAACTAGGGTTGTTATCATACTTTACTTGCCAAAGGTAGGCTGCTGAAACGGCTGCCGAAACTTGATAATGCCAATAATTTCCTTCAAAAATATACGAAAGCGAATATTGATTTTCTAGATAATGTAATCGTAAAGGAATAACATCTGGTCGCTCTTCGCCTATATTTCCTCCAATTTGGTTATATAAAAGTTGGGGACGAATACGCCAATCCTCTTTCAATTTGATTTCTAAAAAGCCTCCTATACCATACGCCAAACGCCGTACATTTTCAAGATTTCGTATTCTTGAATAATTTGCTTGTGTGAGAAAACCTGCTGATACAAGTTGAGCCTGTGCAAAATTTATACACAAAAAAAAGAACAAACTTAAAATAATCAAACATGTATTTCTCTTCATTTCTCTCTAAATTCTGTGGTTAAAATTGTATTTCTTTCTAATCTTCTTCATTCTGACTTCTTCATTCTGACTTCTTCATTCTGAGTTCTTCATTCTGA
>DAIUBX010000547.1:0-2679 GCA_036846465.1 Bernardetia sp. | reverse complement strand
CGGCTATGGTGTCCTCACGAGCAACATGCAAAACCCTAAAATTTAAAATTATAAGTGACAGAAGGAATAAAAGGAAAGAGCGAAACTTTCTGTACTTTTTCTACATTTTGTCCGTTTTCTTCTCTATTGGTAAGTGTATAAAAAAATGGATTCATACGACTGTACGCATTATAAACACCAATTTCCCACGTTCTGACACCCCATTTTTTTTCCTTTTTGAATTGAACAGCTATATCCAAACGATGATAATTTTGCATTCTGAAACTATTTTTTTCTCCATAATTAGCTACCGAACCAATAAAATTAAAATTATTTACACCTTCTATACTTGGAGAGTGGGTAAAAGGATTAAACGAATTTGTAGGCATCGTAACAGGCGCACCAGTACGAAAAACCCAGTTAGCAGATAAATTGATTTTATCATTGAGTTTGTAACTTCCTGTAACAGAAAAATCGTGTCGAATATCAAAGCGAGGTGAAAACCAGTTGGAATTATTCAAATCATCAAATTGTTGCTCTGTCTTGGCGAGTGTATAACCTATCCAACCTGTGAATTTTCCTTTCTTTTTTTGTAGCAAAAACTCTAATCCATACGCACGTCCTTTTCCACGAGTAATCGCATCTTGCCAGTCAAAAGACTCAGAACTATAAGGGTCATCAATAAGAAGGAAATTTGAGCCTTCTTTATAACCAATTACATCTTTAGATATTTTGTAATACGATTCTACCGAAAAAGTAAGCCCTGTTTGTTTAAAATCTTTGGCTATTCCTACTGCTACTTGTTGAGATTGTTGAGGTTGTACTCTAGCTGTCGAAGGAACCCACAAATCGGTTGGAAGTCCGATTCCAGTATTGGAAAGTTGATGAATATACTGATTCATGAGCGCATACGAACCCTTCAAAGCAAGTGTATTTGTGAGTCGATACGCTACTGCCAGTCGTGGTTCAATGCCATAATAACTTTTGTTTTCTTCATCTTGATTTTTGGTGCTAATATCCATCAAAGCACTTGCTCTCAAACCTGCGTTTATTTTGAATTTATTATTGATTTCCCAATCATCCTCTACATAAATAGCCGATTCGATAACGTCATACCTTGAATTTTTGGAAGGGTCATATTCAAAATTAGGCTCTTTGATTACAAATGCACTTGGTGTAAAACGATGCAGCGTACTTTGTATTCCAAAACGTACTGTATGTTTTGGAGAAGGATAGAAAGTCCAATCATATTTCAAACCATAATCACGAATATTTGAGGTATATTTTAAGTAATAATTTTCGTCATTATAATTATCTTCACTAAATATTTGAAACTTATAATCACTAAAAATAAGAGACAGATTACTAAATAATTTGTTGTTGTACAAATGATTCCAACGGACTGTTGTCGTGGCATTCCCCCAATTTATACCAGATTCGAAACTTTCATTTCTATTATTATAGCTATAATTATCTCTTGCATAGAATTTATCTCTACCAAAATATCCAGAAATAAAGAGTTTATCTTTTCTACTAAAATCATAATTAAATTTAGCATTCAAGTCATAAAAATAATAGCCTACCGTAAATTCTTGTGGCATAAAAGGACGAGTCAAAATATCAATGTAAGTTCTTCGTCCAGAAATAATAAAAGAAGATTTGTCTTTCACAAGAGGAACTTCCAAAAGTAATCTTGAAGAAATAAGACCAATTCCCCCCTCTCCAGAAACTTTATTTTTGTTTCCTTCCTTCAATCGCATATCCAAAACAGATGACAAACGCCCACCATAACGAGCAGGAAAACCACCTTTTGTAAGCTCAACTTGTTTGATTGCGTCGCCATTAAAAACAGAGAAAAAACCAAACAAATGAGAAGCATTATAAACAGGAGCTTCATCTAAGAGAATCAAATTTTGGTCATTATTTCCACCACGCACATAAAGCCCTGAACTTCCTTCTGTTCCACCCTGAACTCCTGGCAAAAGTTGTAGTGCTTTGATGACATCTTTTTCTCCCAAAAGGGCAGGAATATCTTTGATTTGCTCCACTGGAATACTAATTTGACTCATCTGTACTTGTTCGCTAATCGGTTCAGAATCTTTATCTGCTACAATAACAACAGCTTCAAGAGCTTTATCAAAATCTAAAGAAATATCAAAATTTACATCTTTATTTAAAAAAAATTTATGAGCTTGTGCCTCATAACCGATATAAGAATAAATCAGAGAAACAGTATCTTCTTGAAGAGTAAGAGAATAAAATCCGTAGCTATTTGTTACTGTTCCTTGTTTTGTTTTTGGATTATAAATACTTACTCCAATAAGCGTTTCAGAACTTTCAGCTTCCCTAACAAAACCACTAATTGTATATTTTTTTGTACTAGGATTATTGGTTACAGTTTGTGAAAAAACAGGAAAACTAACAAAATAAACTATTGGTAATAAAAGTAAAAAAGATAAAAAGTTTATTTTTTCAGTAAAAAAGTACAAAGAAAGAAAATATTCTTTCAAGATTGATTTTAATGACATAAAGTTGAATTAGAAAATGATTTCTAAAATAGGTTAGAAGTTAATAAATTGATTTTTAGGTATTTAACAGAGCTATTAAATAAAAAAATAAAACAAATCACATCTTTTTTTATATAATTTCTATATATACTCAGTAAAATTTGGTTTTCGACTTTTGGACGTGAAAATTTGG
>DAIUBX010000546.1:0-2688 GCA_036846465.1 Bernardetia sp. | reverse complement strand
GAATAATCGGTCAAATAAAGTGTATCTAGTTCAACCATTTTTATTTTAAGTATTTTTACATAAGGATCTGAATAACAGTTAGTTGAAGGGTTAGTATTTTCTAGTTCTAATAAACTGACTTGTTTACTAATTGCTTTTTCTGATAAAGTCTTGTTTTCATACATTTTATTAATGATTTCTTTTTCACAGTTTTGAAGTAAAGTAGATGATGAGGTAGAATTATTTATTCTTTTTTCTCCATTTTTTGCCTCCCTAAAATCAATAGAATTCATTCTAACTGCCCCCTCATCGGTTACATACACTTCTGACCAAACGATATATTCTTCTCGGTTTTCATCAAATGACCAATTTGGACGCATTTTTTCTTCCAAAGATAAAGCCTTTTCTTTATTTGTAAAAAAAGATTCTATTCCTGCTGTTACGCTGATTGTGTTATATCCTCTATTCCAAAAACTAAAAGTATCTTTTTGTCTTGTTCCTTTTAAAAGAACATTTTTAGGATTTGATTTTTTAGAAGGATCTTGCCAAAGTCCGACAGTTTCGTAAAACTCTTTATTTGAATCTAAAGCTAATTCTACAAAAAGCTCATCGCCATAAGTAAGTGTAGAAAGAGAAATTGAATCCAAATCATTTGGAACAGAATCTAAATCAATTCTACTAAAATCATAATTGAGATTGACATAATTTCCTCTAAATAAATCACGAGGGTCAATCGGCAAAACTTTGAGTTTGATAGGCGTTCCGACCATCACAGGGTAAAATGCTTTTACAAACATTCCTCCCAAAACCAATACTTGAAAAAGTACGACAAGGTAGATTAATGATTTATTCTTCATAGTTTTTTTATGTTTTGCTTCCCATTATCAACGTCTGATTACAGACGATTGCTAAGGGAGATTGTTTTCTATATTTAAAAAGCGTTGATAATGGTCTGTAATCAGACCTTAGCAATTGTTATCGCTGTTAGTTATTTACTAAATTTCTTATTCCAAAAATTATTGATAAAATAAAGTCCCATTCCTAAGACGATAAATAAAATACCTGTAATGACGTAGTTTTCAAACAAATCAAAATAACGAGCCAATGCAAGCATTAATAAATAGAAAATTCCTGTCATAAAATCGCCTTTTTGTTGGTTTTGTATTCCGTCATAAATTTTCCAAACCGACAAACTAAGCAAAACAATATTATAAAAAATAGCTAAAAGAGCATCATAACCTTCACTAAAAATAGTCAAAGGAATGGAAAGCAAAGCCAAAAGAACTAAAGGAAAAACAGTTTTAAAATTGATATTTTGAGCTTTAATGAAAACAGAGTAAATATAAATTCCGATAGAAAGAATTGCCATAATTCCGATAACTGAATAATTTATTTCAGTTTCTCCGTAGATGTAAGCATTAAAATCTCTCTTATGCCCAACTTCTTCTACTACTTTTTTAAATGTGAAGAGAAAAAGAACAAAAACAAAAGCAAAGCGCAATAAGTTGGAAAATCTCCTCTGTATAGTTTCAGAATAATTATCTTTCAAAAACTGAAAAATACCTAAAAACAAAAGCAAATAACTAAGACCAAAAATATAATATCCTTCATCTACAATTCTGAAAAAACGTTCTTGATAGATGGCAGAAATTCCATTTAGTATAGCCAAATATAAACCAACGAAAACTCCTATAAGCAATAAAACATTTGGACGAATAAAAAGCATATAACCAAAAAGCAAAATTAAGATAGGCGACCAAACAGAAAATTGCATATATTCCATTTGTAGCGAAATCCAAAGGATAAAAAATCCTTGAAAAATAATGGCAATGATTTTACTTCTAAAATAAATCATTGTCGGTATCGTTCCCAAAATCCACCACAAAACACCATTTGGAAAATAAGACGAAATATGAAAAATCTGTGCTTGTAGCATTATATTTACACCAAAAAGCAAGGAAGCTAAAAGGAAAGCCAATTCTGCTGTCTGTTCGTCGTTTTGATGTAACTTCAAAAAACCCCAAATGTAGGCTGTAAAAAGTGGGATAAGTCCTGTCAGCATTCGGACTGGAATCGGCAAATCATCCCAGTTTTGAGCAATAACGAGCATCAAACCTGCTACACCAATCAAGATAGCAACAGCTTTTAGAATAAAGCTAGAATCTCTATAAAATGGAGGTGCTTCGCCAAGTTCTGGCAATTCGTACTTTTGAGAAAGTTTTTGGGATTGTTCGGAATTAATAATCCCTTCTTTTACCCAGCTTTCGATTTCCTCTCGGAATTGTTGTGAACCTTTTAGATTGAAAAACATAGGATTTTTATTTTGGTGATAAGTAGTTGATAGGTTAGCTTCGCTGATTTGCAATTCTAAGCTGTCAGAATATATTTTTACTGACAACTTGCAAGTTGTCAGCTACAGTAATGCAAACGTTATTTTTGAAAAGCAGTTATTTGGATAAAATTAAAAACTGACTTTTTAAATTTTTATATAAAGTTTATTTTTGATTAAATGGAGATAAATTAAGGTAATAATTAATCAAAAACCGACTTTAAAAAAACTAAATTTAAGATTATACATTTTTAGGACAGATTTTTTTATAAAAACGAGTAAATTTGTATAGATTATAAATTATAATCTTATCTGACTTTCAATTCGTAATTTTTAATTCGTAATTCGTAATTGTTTTTAAGAAATGTATAAATTCTTTT
>DAIUBX010000545.1:0-2690 GCA_036846465.1 Bernardetia sp. | reverse complement strand
TCGCCCTCCTATTCTATCTGTTGCTTCAATGATTTTGACAGAAAGCCCTCTGCGATGTAATTTTCTAGCAGCCGTAAGTCCTGCAATTCCTCCTCCAATGATAAGTACGTCGGTCATAATGTATTCATGTAAAACAGACATCCCTATCTGTTCATATTTTTATTTATTTTTACACAAACTACAAAGTCTGTGATACGTTTTAATTAATCAAAAATACGGTTTCTTGTTTAGAATTACTTGAAAAATTATTGATTAATAATGAGTTCTTTTTATTATTGCACTTCCATTTTATCAAAAACATTCATTTTTTCCTTTTTGAATTGCATCGCATATAAACAGTTTCCTACCTCAAAAATTCCGTAAAAAGGCGAAGATTCTGTTGCTAAATCTGTTGGAAACCATTCTTTTTTAATTTCATTATTTAGTAAAAGAAACAATCCTTCTTGTGTTCCATTTGCACCAAAATACTCCAAATCTCCTTTCCAAAACTTTGAGTTAAGTTCAGTTTCTAATTTTTGATTTAATTCGGCTATATTTTTGGTAGGCATTCCAATTTCATTCAGACAGATAATTTGGGATATATCAAATTTTTTATTTTTACTTTCATTCTTTAGATCATAACGCACAATAAACTCTACAATATTTCCAACACCATCGTAAAAATAAACAGAATCAGCATTCCAACTTTCAACGTTTTGAATAATTCGTTCGTCTTCAATTTTTATAATATCCAGCCTATTATTTAACCATTTTATAGCTGCTACTAATTGATTGGACGGAATAAGAAAACAATAATGATAAATATGTTTTTGCTCACTAGCCTCAAAAGTAACTTTGGTAAAACCTACTTGAAAAGTAAAATTTCTGATGCTATTTCTGAGTATTTCAAGACCAAGAGTTTTTTTATAAAAATAAAGTTGTTCTGTAAGCTGATTTGTAAATAGTGTGATTTCTCTGATTTTCATAAAATATTCTTTTTGGTAGTAGATAGGTTTTGAGACATAAACAAAGATAATAAATAAGAAACAGCAAACCTTAACTTTGCACTTCAAATTTATTTAAGAAAATTTTTTTGTAGAATCATATCCAATCTGAAAAGCCTTTTCGATATCCATATTTGAAAATTTGACAGTCGCAATTTCTTGAGGTTCAATATACAAATCACAATTTGGAATATCTTTTTCTACAAAAAAAACTCCCACAGCTTGAAAATACCTTTCAATGACCGAACGAGTAGAAGTAGGAATGAAATTTTCAGCAAGAGGATTTGAATGAATGCCTATTATAAAATAATCTGATTCTTTTTTAATGTCTCCATAAAATGGTTTTACAGGTAAGTTTTCTAAAAGTCCACTATCTACAAAATCATATTCTTTAATTCTGATAGGCGAAAAAATAGCAGGAACAGCCATTGAAGCCAGTAAAGGAGAAATCAATTCACCACTTTCGAAACGTTCTATTTTTGCTGTTTGCAAACAAAAAGCTGAAATAGAGAGGGGAAAATGTAACTCTTCAAATGTTTTTGGAAGATAAGAAGAAAATAATGTTTTTAATTTTTGAATGGAAATAATTCCGTTTTCACTCCATGTTGGTCTAAACCATTTTACCCAACTTTCAGACTGAAAAATTTTTGTTGTTTCGTCTGCCGAATACCCTGCTGCCCACATCGCACCAATAATTCCTCCCATACTTACACCACTTATTTTTTGAGGTTGGATTCCTTTTTCTTCCAATGCTTTCCAGATTCCTAAGTGAACCAATGCACGTCCACCACCACCTGAAAAAACTATGCCTATAGGTTTTCGAATAGGATTAAATACTTGTTTTGATTTATTTTCTGACATTTTCAATAAACATTTGAAATTAATTCTTGGACAAACACTAAAATATTCGGTACGAGTTTCGCACCTTAAAAGGTACGCTACAAAAAAAACGCCTCATCTTTTTGGATAAAGCGTTTTTTGGGTTAAAATGTTATTTTATTATTTCTATCAAAAAATTAATCTTGACGGAAAATAAATACAGGAATTTCGGAATGATTCGCTACATTTTCAGCAATACTTCCCATCATAAACCTAGAAAAACCTTTTCTTCCATGTGTTCCTAACAAAATCATATCTGCTTTATTTTCTTCAGCAAAAGTCAAGATTCCTTCTTCTTCTGTATAATAATTGAAAATATTGATAGTATAATCTTCTACTTCTGTATGTTTTGCAAATTCTGACATTCGTTTTGTAGTGGTGGGAGTTGCCTCAAAAGTGCTTGGTGTAACGATATTCAAAAAGTGCATTGTGCTTCCATAAAGCTTCTTAAAGAGTGGAAAAAGTCTAGCAGCTTCTCCTCCCATTTCTGAAAAATCAGATGCAAAAACTACATTGCGAGGATTAAAATTACCTTCGTCATCTTTAATTACCAAAACAGGACAGTTTGCATTTCTGACAACTTTCTGTGTATTTGAGCCAATAAAAACTTCTCCCAAACCAGATGCACCACTAGAACCCATTACAATCAAATCAACATCTGACTCTTCTACCACAGTATAAATCTGACGATGAACTCTATCAAAAACTACCTTTTCGATAAAAGTAATTTTTGGATATTTTTCTCTTGCCTCACGAAGTTGTCTTTTGGTTTCCTTCATTTCAAATAAAATTGCAGGAATATCCTCTTTTGAACTATTTTCGTGGTTT
>DAIUBX010000544.1:0-2708 GCA_036846465.1 Bernardetia sp. | reverse complement strand
ACTACAAAATCCTTTTCATTTAGAAATTTAGTTAAATGATGTTTTACAAAATAAGATTTTCCAATTCCTGTTGGTGCTTGTAAATAGGTAAATTTTGAATTTTCTAATGAATCTAAAAAGGTTTTATTTTCTACAAGCTGATTACCCAAAAATCCATTAATTTCAATCTGTTTTTTCTTTTCTACTTCTTTTTTACTAGCAAAAAATGCTTTTTGAAGGGCAAAAAATGCTTGATTATCTGTTTTTTGTGTATCTAATCTAAAATGATAGAATAAACGATTGTGTGTTTTGGTTTGTGTGAGCTGCTTCCGAATCTCAAAAGTAGAATAATCTCTACTCAAATCATCTAATCCCTTTGCCTTTGAATTTGGGTTTATAACTGAAAAAGTAAAACCTAAATTTTGATTTTTAGCTGCAAAAAATGCCTTTTTAATGGCTGTAAAAAATTGAAGATGACGAGTTTCTTTTCCTTTATTTTCAAAAGTATCAGCATCAAAAACTAAATGAATAGCTTGATAACCTAGTTTCTTTAAAACAGCTTTTGTATGTTCATCAAAAGTAGCTGTTTCATAATCTGTTTTTCCGTTTTGGTCTTTTTGAGCTATTGCAGCGAGTGAAATACCACCAAGTCCAATAAAAGGAAGTCCTAATTTTTTGACACCAAAAAAGGCTTTAAATTCTCCTTCTGTGATGAAAAGTGTTTTTTGTTCTTGTGTCGTTTCAGGTGCATGAGCGAGAGCCGTTAAATACGGATAGGTTTTAGCTCCCTTCAGACTTAAATATTTTGTTGTCTTTCCTTCTTTACTAAAATAAGGTTTTGCTAAACGAATGCGCTCAAAAATTTTATTTTGCCCTTCAATCGTATCAAAAATAGCCTTTTTATCAATATCTGTATATCGAATGCTAATACCTTTGATTTTTTTATCAAAAAATCATTTTAATTCATTTTGTAGAATAGCAAAAAACCACGTACTTTACTGTTTGGAATAGCAAAATTGATTTTCTTGTTTTATTCTAATTTTATTCTTTGAAAGAAAAAATACTTTAACTATTTACTCTTCTTTATCATTTTTTATTCTTCTACTAAAATAAATTACTTTGGCAGCTTTTGGATTTTCAGATAGTGGTGCGCCTGTGCGTATTGGTGTATTGGGTGGTGGCAGTTGGGCAACTGCAATAGTAAAAATACTCTCCGAAAATAACGTTCGTATAAACTGGTGGATGCGTTCGAAAGACGATATCGATTTTATCCGTAAAAATCACAGAAACCCACGTTATTTGAGTTCGGCTTTGCTCAATATTGACAAAATAACACCTCTAAACGATGTAAAAGCTGTTATTGCAGATTCTAAATATATTGTTTTAGCTGTTCCTTCAGCTTTTATTACAGATGTTTTTGAAAAATTAGACCCTACTGTTTTTAAAGATAAAGTCATTGTTTCGGCTATCAAAGGAATGATTTTGGAAGAAAATGTTTTGGTAACTGAATATGTAGAGAAAAAATTCAATGTTCCTGCTGACAAACTTCTCACGATTGCAGGTCCGTGTCATGCCGAAGAAGTCGCTCAAGAAAGACAAGCCTACCTAACTATCGGGGGAGATGAAAACGAAGGCGAAAAATTTGCAAAACTACTCAGAGGACATTATATAAAATGCCGTACCAACCCAGATTTGAATGGGATTCAATATTGTGCAGTCATCAAAAATGTTGTGGCTGTGGCGTGTGGAATGGCTCGTGGTCTGAATTATGGAGATAATTTTCAAGCTGTTTTAGTTTCTAATGCAGTACAAGAAGCAAAAAAGTTTTTAGATAAAGCCTATCCATTAGAAGAAAGAGATATAAATGCGTCGGCTTATTTGGGCGATTTGCTCGTAACTTCGTATTCTCAATTTAGTAGAAACCGTACTTTTGGAAATATGATAGGGCGTGGATATACCGTAAAATCTGCACAAATTGAGATGGGAATGGTAGCAGAAGGATATTATGCAGTTAAAGGATTGTATGATGTTACCAAAAAATACAAAGTAGATATGCCAATCATCAAAGCTGTCTATAATACGCTGTATGAAAAAATTTCTCCTGCGATTGAGTTTAGAATACTAAAAGACAGTCTTCAGTAAACAGTAAGTAATAATCAGTTACCAGTTAATTTCAATGAATAGTTTTAATAAATTCAATTAAGCTATTTCATTTTTATTTGAAAAAAAATTTCATTCTCTGTGTTCTCTGTAACTCTGTGTTTAATAAATGTAATTCGTAATTTATCATATACATAAAAAATGAAAGGTCTTAAATTTTCTGTTTTTGCATTTTTATTTCTTATTTCCTTTTCTACTTTTGCTCAAACAGAAGTTCAAGCAAATGATATGTCAGAAGAGGAAGAAAAACTAGAACTTCCACGTAAAAGTTCGATTTCTACACTGATGCAAGAAATTGGTCTGACAGAGTTTTTTGTTCGTTATAGCCGTCCGAGTGTAAAAGGACGTAAAAAACATATCTGGGGAGAACTTGTACCTTATGGAAAAGTATGGAGAGCAGGTGCAAATGAAGCTACAACAATAGAATTTTCTAGTGATGTCAAAATAAATGGTAAGCCTCTCAAAAAAGGGAAGTATGCTATTTTTGTTATCCCACAAAAAAAAGGAGATTGGACTTTCATTTTTAATACTGCCGTTGATTCGTGGGGAAAAGAAGCATACGATGAAGC
>DAIUBX010000543.1:0-2709 GCA_036846465.1 Bernardetia sp. | reverse complement strand
CCTCTAATCCCCATGCCCCTAATCACAACTTCACAATCATTACAGGTACTTTGCTTTGAAAACTCATTCCTTGCGAAACGCTTCTATGAAAAAGACCTTCAAAAAATGAACGTTCTTTTGTAAGCATCACTAATAATTGAGCTGGTTGTACATCCAAAAATTCACTAATTCCTTCTTGAATACTTTCGTTATAAATGATTTCAAAATCCATTTGTTTTTTTGGAATAGAAGAATAAGTTTCCCTCAAAGGTTGCAATTGAAAATCCACAAGGTTTTTTTCCTCCTTATTTGATGATACATGAAGACACGTCAAATGCGCTTCCAAAACATCACAAAAAAGCAATAAAGAATCAATAATATCAGCATCTCCTTCATCTAAAGAAAGGGCAAAAACGACATGTTCGATACGATCATTGATTTCAATTTCGGAAGGAACAATCAAAATAGAAGAAAGAGTCTGTTCTAAAGTTTGAGAAATAAGCCTTTCAAAGGGTATTCCTTCCCATTGAGAACGGTCTTTGGCAGAAAGAATCAAAATATCAGCATCGTGTTTTTTGATGATTTTGATAATATTTTCTTTTTCTCTTCCTTGTTGTATGGAAGGTTCTATTTTGAGATAATCTTCCGAATCTGAATAACACTCAAAATCATAATCACTAATAAAAGTATGTAATTGATTTTCTAAATCGGATAACAAATGAATAGGGCTATTTTGAGGATAGGTATGATGAACGATAATTTTCGAACCAAACTCTTTGGCAAGTAGTGTTGCATACTGCAATGATTTTGCAGAAGATACAGTAAAATTAGTAGGAACAAGCAGCGTTTTCATAATTAATTTATACCCAAAAAAGAAAAAAATAACTAAAGAATAAATATATTAATTTTTATTCAGATTTTCTATCAAAATATCTCTAGCACAATCTGTACTTATAGTTTTCATTTGACTTTGAGAACTTTCCTCTTCCATTTTTAAAGGCTCAAATTCTTTTTCAGCTTTTTTAGCTACACAATTACAAATCTTAGAAATTGTTATAGAGTCTAGTTTTAATAATGACTCTTCATTTTTTATTTCTGTTTTACAATTAGATACAAACTCTTGTTTGTAGGTTGCATTCCACTCTCCTTTTTTTCCTAAGCTATTACAAGAAATTAGAACAATAGATAATAAACAATGGATAATGAATAATAAATACTTTTTCAAAGGATAATTTGTTAAAAAATGAGTTTAAAGTTTTTCCAAAACAAAAATATGAAGATACAAACCTCCTGCTTCTGTTACATATTCTTTTGAGATTTTATATTTTTTTATCATAAATACAACTTCTCTAAAAACACCTTGTCGCATTGTTAGGACAACTACTTTTCCATTTTTAGATAGAATTTTGTCAGCCGAAGTCAAAAATTGATCATACAGACCTCTCATATTTACTTGTTTTGCCGATTGGATTCCGAAAGGTAAGTTACAAACAATTTTGTCTATTTTTCCATTTTTTAAGACGTAATCTTGAATAGCTTCATCCAAATGACGAGCATTGAGTTCTCTTGCCTCTACAAAATCAAAATTATTTAATTTTAAATTTTCAGTTGTTCCCTCAACAGCTTTTTGGTGCATATCACCAGCCAAAATTTTGATTTTATTACCCAACATACTAGCAGCTTCCAAAACAATTGTTCCTCCTCCACAAGTACAATCCAAAAGAGAATCGCCTTCTTTTAGTCCTGCTAAAGTAAGTAAATGGTAGGCTAAAGTGTGTTTTGTGGCAGCTCTATGATGAAAATTTCGTTCAATTTTATTGTATTTTCCTTGACGATGTGCAAGAGTATCGTCTGTGATTTGATAACCAATAAAAATAAAAGTTCCAATTATGTCCACTCTCAAATTATACTCATATTCGGTCAAAGAAACAGGTGTTTGGTAACGCAAAATAACAGTATGTCCGATATGTTTTACCATTTCCATCGACGTAAAATCATGTGTTCCATAACGCTCTGCACTTGCACGGAAAGACTTTGCTGTTTCTAACTCTGGCAAATCTATTGCCATTACCTTTGCTTTTATGGCTTCTAAAGTAGGATTTTCTAAATAAAAACTACCTTTTAGTTCGATGAGGGAATGAATACTTCTAAGAGCAAGGATTTTTTGAAGAATTATATTATTTTTCTCTTTATCTAAATCTGGAACAAGAAAAGAAACACGATGTGAAAAATTTTCAAATTGTTTTATTTCTGTCGCTTCCGAAATTTTAAGTTTTATTTCTTCTATGACTAATTCTTCTAAATTATAATCACAGGTTACTAAATATTTTTTCAACTTGCTATTTTTTTACAATTAAATGCCACCTTGGAAGGTTACAGCTACTTTTGAATACACAAAAATAGGATAAAGTTTGTTAAGCTAACTTATAAAATTAGAATTCTTAGTCTTTTTCTGTGTTCTATTTTATTTATATCTGACTATTCATGTATTTTTGTCTTATAATTTTTAAAACCCTAAGTGTCTTCGAAGACACTTAGGGTTTGGATAAACTATTTTATATGTTCAAAAAAATAGATAAACTGGTAGCTCATTCCTTTTTTGGGCTTTTCTTTCTTACTTTTTCGGTGGTTTTGTTTATTCTGCTGATGGTTTTTATGTCCAAATATTTTGAGGATTTGGTGGGTAAAGACTTGGGTGCAGAAGTTTTTGCAGAACTCTTTTTTTATTTT
>DAIUBX010000542.1:0-2713 GCA_036846465.1 Bernardetia sp. | reverse complement strand
TACAAATCTCTATATTACCGAAATTGATGCGATTGTAGAAGGCGATACTTTTTTTCCAGAATTTGATAAATCCGAATGGAATATTATCAGAGAAGAGAATTTTGCAGCAGGAGAAAAAAATGATTATGATTATAGCTTTGTTCTGTATGAAAAAAAGCAAACTTCTAAGTAAATATAATTTTTTGAAACCTCGTTGATGACGAAGTCTCAACGACGTGGTTTTCCAATTTTATCCTTTGTATAAAAACTCTCTTCTTGCTTACCAAACTCAAAAACTGTATTTTTGATAAAAAATTAAGAAAAATAATTCAAAATAGAATCAACCAAAAATGAAAATAGGCGATAAAGTGCGTATGCTTTCAGGAACAGAAGAAGGCGTTATCACAAAAATCTTACAACACGGACAAGTAGAAATAGAAATAGAAGAGGGTTTTCGTCTGCCTGTCATGGCTGCCGAAGTAGTGCTAATCCATAAACAAGAAGAAAAATATTTTGGTAAAAAATCGCCTGTTTCAGCCCAAGAAGAGGAAAAAAAGCCACTTTTCGAACCAACCAAAAAAGCAAAAAAATCTACTGTCGGAGAAGGAATTTATCTTGCCTTTACTGACTTTAATGATAAATTATTGAATGTCTATTTGATAAATAATATGCCTTATTCTATGCTTGTTACGGTAAGTGAGCAGTTAGAAAATGGTCATGAAAAACATCTTTTTTCTGAGCAAATAGACAAAAAAGATGCGCCAAGAGTTCATAGACTAAGCAGAGAAGAATTTAATGATTGGAAACCTCTCATTATTAGAGCTATCTTTTTTAAAGAAGGAAATTTTGAGCCTAAACAAACCTTATTTTTTCAAATGGGCTTTAATAATTCTTTTTTCAGAATCAAACGCACTGCACCAGTTTTGGAAAGAGAATCGTATCTTTTTAGGGTAGAAGGAAGAGAAATTCAGCCTGATTTGCCAATTGAAAAGCCACAAGTTATTGATGTAAATAGCCTTAGAGAACGAATTATAGAAAATAGCTCAAAAGTTTCTCCTTACAAAACAGAAGCTCCACCAAAGGAAATTGATTTGCATATTGAGGTTTTGTCGCCAGACCATTACGATATCATGACCAATGAAGCCATTATTACAATGCAATTAGAACATTTTGAAATTTATTTGGATAAAGCATTGGCTGCCAATATGGAATCAATTATTTTTATTCACGGAATAGGAGTTGGAAAATTACGTCAAGAAATTCATAGAAGATTAAGCCAACACCCACACGTAAAATACTATCAAGATGCTTATAAAGATAAATTTGGCTACGGCGCAACAAAGGCTGTTTTTAGATAGTATTGCATTGATGTAGCGTACACTTTAGTGTGCGAATAAATGTATAGAATGCTTTAGCTTTCGAAAAACAAAAAACGAACTTTTTGATACCTTAACCAGTTACTTTGAAGTAAATCAATAAAAAAATATAACAAAAAATAGCAGTATGCACAACGAAACCCAACGACAAAAACAAGTTTCAAAAATTATACAAAAAGATTTAGGTGAAATTTTCCAACTTCAGAATATAGGTAAAGACTCTTTAGTTACAATTACGGCTGTAAAATCGGCTGCTGATTTAGGGCTTTGCAGAATTTATGTAAGTGTTTTTCCTCCTGTAAAACAGTATGCTGTAATGGAAGAAATTGAGAAAAAGAGTAGCTTGATTCGTAGTGAAATAGGTAAACGAGTAAGACATCAGTTTAGACAAGTTCCTAATTTAGAATTTTTCATTGACAAAACAGAAGAAGAAGCTGCTGAAATAGAACAACTTATTGATAGTTTGGATATTCCACCAGCTCCAGAGGAAGACGATGAAAACTACAAAGACTACAAAGACGAAGGAAGACTAAACGCAGATGATTTTTAAATGTAATTATTGTAGCTTACTCTTTAGAGTGAGTAAAATGTACTGAATGCTTTAGCTTTCGCAAAAAAATATCCATTTCATAAAACTAAAATATTAGTTATGAGGTGGGCATTTTTTACTTTTATAGTTATCTGTAAGGATACGAATAAATCAATATAAAATAAGATATTTGTCAGTTTTGTAGGCAAAAAAAATAAAAAGGCAACGTTTTTTGAGTTATTAACGTATTAATCTCAAAACAATCTTATTCTAATTTTACTATTCTTATTATGTCTAATCTATTGACTGTCAGACTTTTTTTTGTGCTGTTTGCGTATGCAACAGTTACTTCTGCTCAGGCTCGTGTTTCTCAGATGAATTTTGATGCAAATAATCAAAATTCTACTGAATTTAAACAAGATACGCAAGAAATCACACTACCTACTATTATATCTGCTGCGTCTGTTGATACAGTTGCGTTAATAGATGAGCTTATTTCACCAAGCTGGGTTTTTCATCAGCGCACTGCCGACGAATGGCTTATTTATTATCCAAATGCTAAAGTTGAGCGCACTCCTATCGAAAATGTTCATAATACTTCAAAAACAGATACTGTAATTGAAGTTACAACAGAAAAAACTCAGCTTCGTTTTTATCGTGCTGATAAAAAAGACCTTTTATTAGAGGCAAAAGTTAGTTTTGAGCCTTTGTCTATTGGAGCAGGACTTTCTATGGGAATGAATAAAGGAGATTTTATGCGTTGTTTTTCTGAAACAGAAGAAGGTATGGCAAAAAACATAGTCGTAGTTGTGATGGACGAAGAAGAGAG
>DAIUBX010000541.1:0-2715 GCA_036846465.1 Bernardetia sp. | reverse complement strand
AAACAGGAAAAGTAGTAGCCAAAGGAATTGGAACATTTAATCTTTATCCGATGGACAAACAAACATTTGAACAAAGTTAGAAGTCAGATTTAAGAAGTTAGAAGTAAAACCAAAATTGCTCTGTTGTTGGTATTTTAAGTAGCTAGTCAAAATTAATTTTATCTATCTTCTATTTTAAATTCGTCTGTACCTAAGGTCTGACCAGTTTAAAATATGTATTTGAAGCTCAAAAAAGGCTTATTCCTTTCCGTTGTTGGTGTTTTAGCGCAGCGACACCAACAACAAGAGCAATAACAAAACGAATTGAAACAGAATTTTTTAGTTATATTTGAAAACATGATTAAGTTATAGAAGTCTAACACTCAATTTCTAAACTTGCACACACTTAATGAATTACTTTCAAAAAATTGTTTTTTTTATTCTCTGTAATTTATTTTTCATACAGTTTGTAACTGCACAAGAACATATTTTTACGATAGATTCTTTGAGTCCTTCTTATGCGCCAAATAATCATACCTATTTTTTTGAAGACACTACTCAAACGCTAACTTGGCAGATGGTTAGTGCCAATGATTTTTGGCAAAAAATGCAAGTCAATTCGAAAGCAAAGCCTAAAATTAATTTGGAAACTAACTATTGGTTTCGTTTAAAACTAACCAATAGACTTGATAATCAAATTGATTTTTTGTTCGAACCTTCTGAATTTAATTTGATAGAATACTACATTTTTGATAACAATAATCAATTAATAAAGCAATCAAAATCAGGGCTTTCTGTTCCCTCCAATCAGCGTGCTTGGCTTTTTAGTCCTTATGCTTTACCTCTCAAAATTAGACAAAATGATACTTTAACCATTATTGCTAAAGGAAAAATCGCTTCGGAAAGTATTCGTTTCCAAGATGTTCAATTAGGTACACCTTCCTTCTTTTTTGAAAAATATTTAAAACGCCATGCCATACAGTTATTTTTTCAAGGAGCATTTTTATTGATGTTCTTTTATAACTTATTTTTCTTCTTTATGGTGCGTGATAGAGCCTACTTGTATTATGCCTTGTATATTTTAAGTATGGCTTTGACTTCAGCAGAAGGTATAACATTTAGTGTTTGGATAGATAAAATGCCTGTTTTTATTGATTTATCAAGCAAATATACCCCTCTTTTTATTACGTTATTTTATGCTCAATTTATTCGTTATTTTCTCAATATTGCCCAAATCCGTCCTCGTGTTAATACCTATGCCAACTATTGGGTCTACGCTAGAATTGTATTTAGTATTATCATAATGCTGATATATTATCAAACTCCTAAGCAAATTCTGGATAATAGTTTTGTGCAATTAGTCTTTATTTTTGACATTTTGTTAGGAATTTTTTTTCTATCTATTTCGTGGAAAAGCAATCCTATTTTGGTTATTTATATTACATTAGGCTATTTAGCCATGACGATTCCACTTTCGGTAGCTATTCTAAAACAAGTTTTGACTAATACTCCTCCTCAGCCTGAAACTGACGGTATTATAGTTCAGATTGGTGTTTTGATAGAATTGATTTCGTTTTCTGTGGGTTTAGGTTATCGTAATAAATTAATAGAACAAGAAAAATTAGTTATTTCTGAAGAAAATAGGCTTTTGATACAAGAGCAAAATACAGTCTTAGAACAAAAGGTAACAGAAAGAACCGAAGAACTTCAACAGACAAATGGAGAGCTAAACAAAACCATGCAGACCATTTCTAAACAGCGTGATGATATTATTTCTTCTATCAATTATGCTTTACGTATTCAGAATGCCATTATTCCACAAGAAAGTGAGATTCAAAAGTATTTTTCTGAAAGTTTTATATTTTTTCGTCCAAAAGATATTGTTTCAGGCGATTTTTATTGGTTTGCTTCTAAAGGAGATACACAAATTATAGCCGTAGCCGATTGTACAGGACACGGAGTTTCGGGTGCTTTTATGACTATGATTGGAAATAATATTCTCAATCAAATTGTAAACGACCAAGGAATTTATCAAGCAAATGAAATTCTGAATCTCATGCCTAATTTACTAGAAAAAACACTTTTGCATTCAGAAGGAAAAGTAAGAGACGGAATGGATATGGTTATAATTACTATTTCAAAAAATAAAGTGCAGTACGCAGGAGCAATGAATCCTTTGTACTACATTCAAGATAATAACTTTAAAGAAATAAAAGCTGATAAAGCACCCATTAGCACAAAAAAGGAAGATGATTTTTCTTATCAAAATCACGAGATTATTTTAGATAAAACGACTACTTTTTATCTGCTTTCAGATGGTTTTCAAGACCAGTTTGGAGGAGAAAAGGATAAAAAATTTATGGTCAAAAAATTAAAAAAATTGCTTTTTGAGATTTCTGACAAACCAATGACAGAACAAAAACAAATTCTAGAACATACTTTTGATATATGGAAAGGTAATCAAAAACAAACTGATGATGTTTTGGTAATGGGAATCAAGATTTGAATGTAATCAAAAGTCTAAATTGATAAAACTTTGTCAGTAGTTTTTTGGTAATCCAAAACAACTCTGACAATAGTTGAAGACAAAAAATAGCTCTTACTTGGAAAAACCAAATAAGAGCTATTTTTTACATTTTCTACAAAAATCTCTTGCCGTTGTTGGTGTCTCCACCATACCAGTCAAGCTAATAATAAAAACAGGGTTAAAACCCTGTCCAATTCATAATTTCAGAA
>DAIUBX010000540.1:0-2756 GCA_036846465.1 Bernardetia sp. | reverse complement strand
TTGCTCGTGTCCTCACGAGCAATACATAAAACTCTTAAGTTGACAACATTGAGTGAGAAGCATAAAGTGAGCTGGCGTATTGATTTTATGATAAAGAATAATTATGATAACATTTCCTATAAAACAAAAAAAAGCATTTTGAAATCAATCAAAATGCTTTTTTTGTGCTTCACACTCTAAAGAGTGTGCTACATTTGATTTTAGAATTATCTTTTGAAAGGAGATTTTTTACGAACTTTTCCCTTTTTATAACTCTTGGCAGAAGAAACTTTTCCTTTTCTATGAATTTCTCTTCTTGTCAATCGCTCATCTTCATCATAGTAATACCATTTTCCATTTTTGATGTCTTTATAAAAATTACCTTCTGCCGAAACTTTTCCATTTGAGTGATAATAAGTTGCAACACCCCATTTTTTGTTCAATTTGTATTCAATTTCAGAAACTAAATCGCCTTTTGAGCTATATTCTTTCGTAATTCCATTTTTGTATCCAAAGGCATATTCTTCCTTGAGATGTGTTTTCCCATTCTCAAAGTAGGTTTCTCGTTTGCCATGTAATTTATCATCAGCATAATTTTCTTCTAGTTTTTTCTCTCCATTTGGATAAAAATACTTCCATTCTCCAGTCTTTTTTTCATCATTAAACTCAATTTGTTTTTCTTTATTTCCATTTGAATAATAATGCGTTTCTTTTCGGTCTTTTATAGACTTACCAAAATCAATTTCTTTTGATAAATTTCCATTTTCTCTGTAAATTTTAGAAGAAATTTGCTGCCCAGAACGGTATTTTACTTCTTGTTTTAGTTTTCCATTATCATAATAAAGAATATTATCGCCATTGAGCTGACCATTTTTATACATTGCATCTTGAACCAAAACGCTATCTCTTGTATATCTTCTAAAATAACCGTTCTTTTTTCCGTGAATATTTATGGTTTCTAATTCCAAAATTCCATTATCGTAATAACTTTTAAAATCTCCACTCATTTCCCCATCCAAATACGTCGTAGTAGTTCTTAAAACGCCATTTTCATAAAATGTTTTTTCTTCTCCGTTGGGTTTGTGATTTTTGAAAGTAATTGTTCTTTTTAGCTGTCCATCTGGATAATATTCTTCTACCAAACCATTTATTTTATCCAAATCAAAAGGCGTTTCTGCTTTTAGCTCTCCACTTGGATAAAATGTTTTTACAACTCCGTCTAAGTGGTCATTTTGATAATTAGCTTCTTGTACGATGATTTGTTTTTCATTATATACTTTTGCGTTTCCGTTTCTTTTATCGTCTTTACAGATATATTCTGCCATCAAACCACCTTCGTAATAATATTCTTTGAAGATACCATCTTTTTGTCCTTCTTTGTATGAACCTACTAATTTTTCTCTTCCATTTGGATAATATTCAATGGCTCTACCTTGTATTTCGCCTTCTTTAAAGGTGGCAATAGATTTGAGTTCGCCCGTAACATGAAAAAGTTTGTACTCTCCATCTACATTTGTGCTATCGTTTCCAATAAAATAATACTCAGCCTTCAAAATGGTATTATCCATATCGTAGTAGGTACGAGCTACTTTTCTTCCATTTTGATTGGCAGATTTAAGGCGTTCATTTTCAATCGTTTGAGCCGATGCTGAAAGCTGTCCGAAGACACACAAAGGAAGATTGTATAAAATTAAAAAGGCTAAAAAATAGATTGTTTTATTTGTCATTATTTTATTTTTTACTTGATTTTTCATAGATAGGTCATTAAATCTAACATCATTTTAAGATTAATTACAAAACGTTTTATTAATAGGCTTATTGCAGCAAATTTTTATCAAAAGCATTATTTTTTCTTAAAACAAATTTTATAATTACTACATGTTCCAAAAATATACCAACCTAGTACAAACAAAAAAATCATTTTTAGATTCTTAGTAGAAGATTGAATAAAAAATGGCTAATTTCGCCATAACGTAGCTGACAGCTTCCAAGCTGTCAGTATAATATATAATTCTGTCAGCTTGGAAGCTGTCAGCTACTTAATACAAAAACTCTATGCTTGACCGTACAAAAGCTCCTGATTTTCAAGTCATTAAAGACCATAAATTACCAGAAATAAACACACAGAAGTTAAAAAATGGAATAAATTTTCATCAATTAATTACCAAAAACCAGCCTGTTTTAGGCTTTCAAATTGCTTTTGAGGCAGGAAAATGTCAAGAAAATAAAGTAGAAGAAGCTGCTTTTATGGCAAAATTACTTTCAGAAGGAACAAAAACACAGACTGCCAAACAAATTGCTGACAAGATTTCATTTTATGGTGCATCAATTAGTGTTGATTCGGGAAATGATTTTACAATTATTTCTTTTTATACATTAGGAAAGCATTTGGAGCAGCTTTTACCTCTATTAAAAGAAATTTTACAAGAACCGACTTTTCCTCAATCTGAATTAGATAACTTGAAAAATCGTACAGTTCAAAATCTCAAAATTCAAGAAGAAAAAACAGCTTATTTGGCTACTTCAAAATTTAAAAAAGAACTTTTTAAAGAAAATCATCCCTATTCTAATTCTCTGACAGAAGAAAATATTAGAGCCATTGAAAGACAAGATTTGTTTGATTTTTATGAAACTCATATAAAATCAAATCCGTTTGAAGCCTATTTGGTGGGAGATATCGATGCAAATTCTGAAAAGTTGATAACAGATTTTATCAATAGCTTCGAAGTTGATGCTAATAAAAAAGACAAGGAATTATTAGACAACCCAGACAACTC
>DAIUBX010000539.1:0-2771 GCA_036846465.1 Bernardetia sp. | reverse complement strand
TAGGAAAACGAGTAATTCCTGTTGATCAAAATGTTATTTTTGATGTAAAAGATGCCCCTTTGTCGTATGAAGAGCGTAGTGTTTTGATTCAATTTTATGAAGCTAATGGAATGGAGGTTTTGCCTATTTTTTCCAAAAAAGATGTTCTGAATCGTTCGCACGAACTTTTAGGAAAAACCGACTGGGTACACGCTCGTCAGCAGCTTTCAGAAGACGATATTAATGAACTTACCAACTGGCAATTTGCGTATGAAAATCGTTGGAGAAAACATGAAGCATTAGACTTTATAAAAGAAAATCCGATTCCTGTTTTTGGAAAAGATATTGATAGTTTTGAAGATGGTTTTGAGAGTATCGTAAAAGTTATCGAAACGCAAAAAGAATATGTTCATCTTCATACAGAAATTCTTCAAAAAGCTCTTTTGTGGTCAAGTCATAGAAGACAAACCCATCTTTTATTAGTAGGACAAGAACGACAAACAGCTCAAAACTGGCTTACCAAAAATTTCGTAGCACCCGAACAGCCTCCTTGTTTGCCTTCCGTTTTGCATAGCGAATTTATTACCGAATCAAAGAAAAATGCTGATAATTTGATGTCCGAAATTTTCTTATGTTTTGCAGCACAAGACAAAAAGGAAGCCGAAAAAATCAGAAAAGGCTTGATAAAAGCAGGAATTACGGTTGTTTTACCTAATAACTCAATACAAAGAGAAAGTCAAAAAGGATTTGATGCTTCCAATTATACAGAAGAAATAAAAGAACAAATTGCTCACGCTGATAATTTTGTTTTTGTACTTTCACCTGCTGCTGCTCAAAATTCAGATTGTTTGAGAGAACTCCATTTTGCGCTTACTTTTCATAAACGAATTAGTGTAATTTTGGCAAAGGAAATCAATACAGAAGAATTACCAGAGGCATTGCGTTTGCTTCCTTCTTCGTATATTGATTTGACAGATAATCGAACAGAAGATAATTTTACCGAAAACTTAGATTTTGAAAAGGATTTAAACGAGCTTATTTGTATTATTGAGGATAATTATGACTATTACAGAAATCACAAACGCTATCTTGCACAGGCTTTAAAGTGGGAAGAACAACATCAAAATGATGCTATTTTGTTGCGTGGACACAACTTGGATAAGGCTCAAACTTGGCTTTTTCAAGGTAAAACACAAGGAAATAATACCACAAATACAAAACTAAACACACCAACAAAACTACATGAGAAATTCATAGAGGAAAGTATTGCCAAAATAGGAACGCTTAGTAATGAAGTTTTTATTTCTTATTCTCGTACAGATGGCGATTTTGCTCGTTGGATTAATGAGGAACTTCAACTCAATGGCAGAACGACGTGGTTTGACCAAGAATGTATTCCTGCTGGTTCGGATTTTGGAAAAGAAATAAAAAATGGCATCGAAACTTCAGATAACTTTCTGTTTATTCTTTCTCCTGCTTCTATTTCTTCGCCTTATTGTAAAGATGAGGTTTTACACGCACTTTCTATGGGAAAACGAATTATTTTAGTTCGCTTTCAAGCTGTCAAAGAAATGCCTGATTATTTCCCTAGTCATATTCAATGGATAGATTTTTCTAAAAATGGGTTGCAAAACGACCTTCAAGCCGATAATGGACAGCAATTTAGAGAACTTCTACGCACACTCAACACAGACAGAGAACACACTCAAAAACATTCAAAATATCAACAAAAAGCCTTAGAATGGAATAAAAACGAAAAAAATTATTCTTTTCTTTTGATAGGAAACGAACTTGCCATCGCTGAAAATTGGCTAGAAGAATGCAAAAGGCATAATAAAATTCCAACTCCTACTTCTATTCAAAACAGTTTTATTTCAGAGAGTATCAAAACTGCTTTTGCACAAAAGAAAAAGCAAGAAAATACCATTTTAAGACTACGTGTTTTTCTTACTCTTGCAGTTATAGCTCTTTTGGGTGCTTTGGGGTTGGGGCTTTGGGTGCATTCTTTAAATATGAAAAATAAAGATCAATTAAGAGCTTTGGAAACAGCTCAAGATTCCTTGATACGAACTAACGAGAAAGAAAAAGCATTAAAATTTCAAAATTATTTTCAAACAGCCAATTATCAAAAATCATCTACTAAGTATGGTGAAGCAAGAGAAAATTATAAAAGAGCTTTAGATTTTGCTGACTCCAGTCAAATTATACAAGTAAATCAAGAAATAAAAGATATAGATAACATAATACCTAAAAAAGAAATCTTTTTTAAGTTGGTGGAAGAGGGCGAAAATGCGTTTAAGAAAAAAAGATTTTTAGAAGCTTACAAACACTATCGACAAGCAGATTCGGTTGGATATAACTCTACACTCATCAAAACACACCTTCAAGTTTTAGATGAATATGTAGAATTAGAAATCAATAAAATGAGAAATCAAACTGTCTATTTATTGGAAAGAAACAAAGAAAAACAGGCTTACGAAAATATCACTAAGGCTCTTTTACTTGCTCCAAACGATACTTCACTTCTTGGCTTAGAAAAACGAGTAATGCGCCAAATGCTAGGTACAGAAGCACAAACAGAAAATCAGTAGTTTTCGATACTTCCGACACTCCTTACAATTCTTTTTTCAATTTTTCTAATTCTTCGATAGAAAGTCCTGTCGAGGTAGAAATGATACTCAAATCAACATTATTTTTGAGTAAAGTAGTAGCTGTTTTGATGGCTTGTTCTTTTTTTCCTTCTTCTATACCTTCTTGTCTTCCTTCTTGTCTTCCTTCTTGTCTTCCTTCTT
>DAIUBX010000538.1:0-2771 GCA_036846465.1 Bernardetia sp. | reverse complement strand
AGGGTACAGTAGAAAAATTGAATAAAAAGTAACACTTTAATTGTATTTATTTCTGAACTCGTAAATCTGACTTCCTACTTTCTCAAATAACTTGCTAATTTTTGTTTGAATGCTTCTTTATTGAATGGTTTGGCGATGTAGTCGTTCATTCCTGCTGCGATACATTTTTCTGCTTCTCCTTTTAGTGCAGAGGCTGTCATGGCAATGATTGTTAAGTCTTTCGAAATGGTTTCTCTGATTATTTTTGTGGCTTGGTAACCATCCATTTCAGGCATGTGAACGTCCATCAAAACCAAATTAAACTCTTCTTTTTGTAGTTTTTCGACAGCTTCTTTTCCATTGAAAGCAACTTCAATTTCATAATTCCAATTTTTGAGCATTGTTACTACTAAAAGTTGATTTATTTCATTGTCTTCTGCCAACAAAATTTTGTTTGTAATTGGTTTTGGTTCGGCAATGCTTGTGCTATCTAAGCCATTTTTTTGATTGAATGATTCTGAATTGATTGCATCTTGAAGAAAGCTAGGAATTTGATTTGTTCTATCTCGTTTTACAACAGGTTCACTTACTTCTGAATATTTTTTGTAACGAAGTTGGAAGGCAAATGTACTTCCTTGTCCTACTTTACTTTTTGCATAAATTTCGCCTCCTTGCAGTTCTACAAGTTGTTTACAAATGGCAAGACCCAAACCCGTTCCACCGTATTTGCGTGTCGTATCACTACTCGCCTGTGTAAACATCGTGAAAATATCATGTATTTTTTCTTCTGGAATTCCTATTCCTGTATCACTTACATAAAAATGAAGCGTTATAAAATTTTTGTCTTCATCTACCACATTAGCACCAATTATGATTTCTCCTTTGTGCGTAAATTTTACGGCATTTCCTAAAAGATTCAATAAAACTTGTCGCAAACGCACTTCATCACCCACAAAACGAGCAGGAACATCTGGACTTATCTTACTTCTCAAAATTACTTTTTTGGTATCTGCTTTTACTTTTATGCTACTCATCATCCCCTCTAAAATTGGATAAAAATCAATTGGACTTTCCTCAAAAGAAATTTTTCCAGATTCAATTTTTGATAAATCCAAAATATCATTGATGATAACAAGTAAGTGGTCAGCAGATGATTTAATGGCATTTACATATTTTAATTGTACATTATTGAGCGCAGTATCTAATAAAAGTTCAGACATTCCATAAACCCCATTCATAGGAGTACGAATTTCGTGACTCATATTTGCTAAAAACTGTTCTTTTGCTTTTGCAGATTGTTCGGCTTGTTCTTTTGCCAAAACTAAAGCCAAATTTTGCTGTTCGATCTGTGCCAACATATCATCAAAACTCTCTGTCAGTGTTCCAATTTCGTCCCTTCGGTCTCCTCTACTAATTCTAGTTGAATAGACTTTTTCTTGTGCAATTTGTTTGGTTTGTGCCGTTAATTCCAAGATTGGTTTTGAAACAAGTCTTTGCAAACGAATAGCAATAAAATAAGTAAGAAGAGAAACGGTCAGCAAAATAAGTCCTGTAATAAGCGCATAACGCTGCATACGGTCATAAAAACGGTCAAGATTAGACAAAAGATAAACCGTAGGATAAGTTGGAGGGCGATTATCTATCGAAAGTCCTGTTGTATTATCTTTATCAAAATTAGCTAAATCTACTTCTCTACGATGATAAATTGACATTTGATTATTTAGTAAATCAAAGTCAGAATTTTCATAAGGAGGTTTTTTGTAAGCAGGATTTACTTTCATTCCCAAACGCTCATATTTTGCAAAGGATCTACCAAGTGTATCATACACTTGTGCAGCCAAAATATTAGGATCGGAAGCAAACAAATCTTTTAACTGGTCTTCTGTATTTTTAGGATCTGCAAAACTAACAGGAAGATAAGCATCCCTAGAAATAATCTGCGCTCTATCACGCAAACCAGTTTCTAATTCGGTTCTGTAATCAATCAAATCATAGATAATAAATGCTGAAAAAGCAGTTATTAAGGCAATAATAGTCGCTATCATAATCGAACCGACTACTTTTATCTTTATAGAAACATGATTGAGAAACTTCAACATAGAATAGAATAAAATGGATTTGTGTCAAAACCCTAAAGGTCTTTAACGACCCTTAGGGTTTAAAATATATACAACAAACTACAATAGTTTTGCCTTAAAATCAAAAATAGAATAAAATTACTTGTCATGCTATTCTAAATTAGACGAAACCTAACTTTGTGTCGATTGAGAGAATTTTTTAAAACAAGAAAAAAGCACAAAATTAGATTTTGCACTTTTTTTATTCTAAAATTATCTTGCAAATAATCTCTTTGAAAATTTATTCTTTTACAATATGAGCGAAAAATACCTCTTCTTTTGTGATGACTTTCAAAATATAATTGCCAAAAGGAAGAGTAGAAAGATTTAGATGTATGTTTTTATTGATATCTAAAGGAATTTGTTTTCCTATGTGTTGCAAACGTGTATTTCCAAAGGCATCACTTACTATAACTATCGAATTATCATCTAATTTTGGATACAGATTTTCTAATTCTTCTGTTGTACAATCCTGACAATTTACTTTAAACATTGCTTTTATATCTAATTTTGTTGGATTTGGAAAAACCAATATTTCTCTGCTAATTCCTCCTAGACAAGTGGCTGAATTGGCTTCTCCATTTCTAAGTTGGATTACTTGTCAGACCAACCACACACATTTTTTAGGCGAAATTTTATATACGTAAAATCATAAGCGATAGAAGAAGGAATAAC
>DAIUBX010000537.1:0-2772 GCA_036846465.1 Bernardetia sp. | reverse complement strand
AATGGGGAAAATACAGCACAGTTCTTTATAGCTTGACGGCTATGATGAGGACACAAGCAACGGTAAGGCATATTGATTAAAACTATTTTATAGAAATTATAGATATTAGTTTAGTAGAATAAATCTAGTGTGAAAATATATCTAAAGCCGTTGCTCGTGTCTTCACGAGAAACAATCTATTAAATAGACAAAAGACTATTTTAAAAATTTTGATACAAACATACGGCATTTTCAATAAATTTGCTTACTTTTAACTGTATTGTTAATAGATTATCATTTTTTTAGTTCAACTATACAAAGACCAAAAACGATTTCAATTTTGTCAAAATTCAAAATAAATACCGTTTCAGAAGCCTACAAGCCTGAAAACCAAACTGAACCGTCTTTTTTGATTGAGCCTTCTCTCAATTCAAAAAGTAAAAGCAATGCCAAAAACACAAAACTTTATATCAAGCCAAAAGCTATCAAACAGATTTTCGAACACATTTCTTGGGGAGAAACCACAACCGAAAATGTAGTCGAACAAGGTGGAGTTTTGCTAGGAAAAGTCTTTTTTGATGAAAAAAAGAACCTTATGTATGGCGTTGTAGAGGAAGCACTTGCAGGAAAACAAGCACGAGGAAGTACTTCGTATTTAGAAATGGATCACGAAGTTTGGAAAGAAATGCTAGATGAGTTTGATGCTATCTTGGATAAAGATGAAGAAAAGCAATGGCAAATGATTGGTTGGTATCATACACACCCAAATAATCTTTCTGTTTTTATGTCGGGAACAGATATGGGAACACAGCAACGTTTTTTCTCTAACGATTGGCAATACGCTATCATTTTCAATCCTCACAAACAAATTTGGAAATCTTTTGTAGGAAATGAAGCCGTAGAATGTGCTGGAATGATTGTGAAGGATTAATTTTTTAACTTTTTTTGAAATAATTATAATCACTATGAATTTTCTACCATCAAGGAATTTATTTTTAATACTTCTATGTAGTTTTTTTATTGCAAGTTGTTCTAATGACAAAGAAACTGTGATAAGTTGTGCAAACGATGAGGTATTTATACCTAAAGAAAATGTAGATTTATCTTTTTCTGATATTATAATTACTCCTATTCGTCCTGATTTACAATTAGGTAGTATTTCTTTTATTTCTGAACTTATAGGATATGCAGTAAATGCTAAAAGGGAGAATCAAGTTTGGAAAACCATGATTGTAAAAACAATAGATGGAGGAGAATCTTGGACAGAAATTTATAAAAAAGAAGGTGTATCTTTCTTTGACATACACTTTTTTAGTGAAAAAATAGGTGTAGCATTAGCAGAAATAGGAGAACAAAAGTTTTTACTACGTATAAAAGATGATGGTAAATCTGTTTCAGAGCATTTAATAGAAGGAAATAAAATTTCAACAAAGATTAATTTTATAAATGAATATATCGGATTTATCGGAGGTGGAGATAGAGAACTTTTTAGTACATTCGATGGAGGGAAAAATTGGAAAAAAAGTGCTATGGACGTAGGTTATTATCCGACAGTACTAAACTATGATAATAAAATTTATCTAACAGGACGTGAAACAATTTATACAAGTACAGATTGTGGACAGAATTGGACACCTAACAATCCAGAATTTATAAAATGGATTTATGCTTTTGGAAACTATGGAGATAAAATTTACATACAAGGAGATGAATTATTTCAAACAAATACTTCATTAAACTCTTACCAAGATAAATCAGTAGGTAGTGCAATTCATTTAATTAAACCTTATGATGATGATACAATTATAGGTTTTGGAAGCAACTATGTAGGAGGAGATGCTCCAATAGGAATTATATATTTATCAAATGATAATGGAAAAACTTGGATTTCTTATTATGGAGACGAATTTAGTTTAGGAATAAATAAAGTAATTTGGTACAACCCTAAAAAAGCATATATATTATCTGATTTAGGAACATTATCACGAATTTCGATAAATAAATAAGATAATATTAATTAAAAAAAATATACAGTCATCACTTAATTTTTCTGATAACTGTTTACCGAAAACTGCTAACTGATTTATATGGATACTTATTTTTTCTATCCTGATTTAGAACTTGGACAACAAATTACACTTCCAGAAGAGGAAGCCAAACACCTCAAAACCCTTAGAGTAAAAGAAGGCGATTTTTTAGAGATTGTAAATGGAAAAGGGATTCTAGCAAAAGGAAAAGTGCTTTCGCCAAACGTCAAAAATTCATTGATAGAAATTACACAGATTGTAAGCACAGAGGCAAAACGACCTTTTTATATTCATATTGCCGTTGCAGCCACCAAAAATGCTGACCGAATAGAATGGTTTTTGGAAAAAGCCGTCGAAATAGGAATTGATGAAATTTCATTTATAGAAACAAGCAGAAGCGAATACAACAATATGAAATCTGACCGTTTGCTCAAAAAGAGTATTGCTGCCATCAAACAATCCTTACGAGCAACACTTCCAAGAATAAATCCACCTAGAGAATTTAAAGATTTCATAAAAAAATACCATTCCGACCGAAAAAATCAAACCAAACACGGAGAAGAAACCTTAGAAATTCAACGTTTTATTGCTTATACACCCACAGACACAACTGCCGTTTTAGAAAATTACGCCACAAAAAATGCCTATTATTTGGTTTTGATAGGAAGTGAAGGAGGTTTTTCGCCTGAAGAAGTGCATCAAGCTCAACAATCTGGTTTTGAGTGTGTTAGCTTAGGAGAATATAGACTTAGAACCGAAACGGCTG
>DAIUBX010000536.1:0-2786 GCA_036846465.1 Bernardetia sp. | reverse complement strand
AAACGAAATAATCTTTGCATTCTGTTGAATATATTTTTTGAGCAAAACAGGAACAGAATGACGGTTTGGTTCTAAATCCCACAATAGTTTGTCTAATTGCGCCAAATCATGTGCACCTTCAAAAAGTGCATCTGTATCTAACAAATCTGATTTTGGCTTAAATTCTTTTCGTGGAGTTACTAATTTTGATAATTTTTCATCGTAAAAATAACGCTGAATAAATTGTACAATCAGTGTTCTTGATGCTTCTGTATAATTACTACTAATACTGACAGGCCCTACCAAATAACGGTATTGAGGGTTTTGAAGTAAGAAAAATAAAATCCCTTTCCAAAGTAAAAATAGAGGCAAACGTTTTTGTTGGTATTCTTTTATAATAAATGAACGACCAAGTTCTAACGATTTTTCTAAGTAAGGTGTAAACTCATCATCCATCTTGAAAAGACTTTCCAAATAAAAACCTTTTTTACCAAAACGACGCATAATTTTGTCGCCTCTACCTACACGATATGCACCCACAATTTTTTGCTCGTCTTTGTCCCAAATAAATAAATGATGATAATATAAATCAAATTCATCTAAATCGGTTTTTTTATTTGTCCCTTCGCCTACTTCTCTAAAAGTAATTTCACGCAGTCTTCCTATTTCGCTCAGAATAGTAGGAATTTGATTTGAATTGGCTACATAACCTTCATAGTTTTGCTGAACAAAAAGTAATTTATCAGCTTCTTTGAGTTTTTCAACTTCTTGTATTATTTTTTCTTTTGAATTTTCTTTTACAATTTCTTGAGGTTTGGAAGGAAATTTAAAAGAAGGATAATAGAATTTTTTGACTTCCATTGTAGAACCCAAAGCATACGTTTTTGCTCTCAAAAAACGCCCAAAACGGTCAATATCTTCAAAATCATCTTGGCTCTTTACCGAAATTGGATGTCCAATTCTTATTCTTACCTCTTCACCCTTTTTATTAAACATTTCACGAGGAATAGAAGCTGTACGTAAAAGTGGATGTAATTTTCCTATCAAATGAAAAATACGACTATTACTTCCTTGAAAATAAATGGGAACAATAGGAACTTTTGCTTTTTTGATAAGTTTGATAGCAGGAGTTTGCCATTGACGGTCAGAAATTGTCTTTAGCTTAGGTTGATAACTTGAAACCTCTCCAGCAGGAAAAATCCCCAGTGGTTTTCCATTACGAAGTTGAGTAAGGGCAGCCTTCATTCCAGCCATACTAGAATAGGCATCTTGATGGTTTTCTAATGGATTTACAGGAATTACATAAGGAGCTAAACGTTCAATTTTCATTAATAGAAAATTCCCCATTACTTTAAATTCTTCATTCTGTTCTACCAAATAACGCATCAATAAAAGTCCGTCGATGACACCAAAAGGGTGATTAGAAACCGTAATAAATGCACCTTCTTTTGGAAAACGCTCTAATTCTTGCTCGTTGACAATCGTTTTGATATTCAAAAAGTCAAAGAAAGATTTCAAAAATTCAAGACCTTCATTATTGGCAATAGCTTTATAGAGGTCATTTGCTTGTTGTAACTTCAAAGCTCTCATCAGCAGACCTGCAAATAATTCGATGTGATACTTATTGAGTTTTGTGGCTTCAATAAAATCTCCTTTACCAATTAAATCTTTTATTTCATTTTCTAAATTTAAGCTGTCTATATTTTTGTCGTTTTCCATAACTGATTTATGCTAGTAATTATATTTGTGAAGTGTTTTGTTTTGCAATATAACAAAGTCAGTTTAAAATAATTCTAAGCCAAAGATAAAAAATTAAAAAGGAAAGTTAATTACAGTATTTTTTTAAATTTAGACTATTTTATCTATAAGGTTTGTGTATTTCTTTCCCCAAAAGCAAACGAAAAGACCAAAAAAGTTAAACGAATATTTTTATTTGATAAAAGTGGTTATTTTGTATCTTTAGATTTTACTATCTTATTTACTCACAGATTAAAAATCTGTTACATATATGAACAAACAACCCAAACTTATAAAAAAAGAACTTCCCAAAGAACTTGCTTGGATTGACAAAACCTCAACAGCTTTGGATGATATTTTCAAAATTCCTGCTACTAATTTTCGTTTTGGACTTGACCCTCTTATTGGTCTTATTCCAGTAGTGGGAGATTTTGTAGGTTTTGCTATTTCTGCCTCTATGGTTGTGGCAATTGTTCGTCATGGTGTAAGTCTTTCTGTTTTGATAAGGCTTTTGGGAAATATTACCATTGATTATTTGGTTGGATTGCTTCCATTTTTAGGAGATTTTCTTGATGTAGCTTACAAATCCAATAGACGCAATGTAGATATTTTGAAAGAATATTATACCTCTAGAAAACATACAGAATCTAGCAAATATGTAGTTTGGTTTGTTGCAGTAGGATTTTTAACCCTTTTAACTGGATGTGTAGGAGGAAGTATTTACCTAACGTGGCAAATTTTGAGTAGCTTTTTAGGAAATTTGTAATAAAGTTTTTAGAATATTTGTTGGTGTTGCTACCACAGCCATCAAGCTATAACGATATTTTGATTTTTACTCCGTTAGGAGTTTCATATTGGTAGTAAAATATAGAAAATTAAACCTCATTTACTCCGTAGGAGTTTTATATTGGTTGCATTTTAGTACAGTGTTTAAAAAGTTTTAGGTTATTTTTTATACATAAAACAGGGTTAAAACCCTGTTCAATTGAAGAAAATAATTCTGAATTATAAATTGGACAGGGTTTTAACCTGTTTACCCACATGTCTAAAACAGATTTTAGATTGTCCAA
>DAIUBX010000535.1:0-2787 GCA_036846465.1 Bernardetia sp. | reverse complement strand
ATGAACCTTTTTTACATGTTTTGGCTGTGGGAGAAAAACGAAAAATTTGTAGTGATAATGCTGATAAAAAGGAAGGAAAAACCAGTTTTGATAAATTATATGATTTTTGGAATAATCAAAATTCGTATCTTTTTGGATATTTTAATTATGATTTAAAAAATGAATTAGAAGATTTATCTAGTGATAATAGTGATAATTTAGGCTTTCCCTATTTTTACTTTTTTGAACCTATTTATTTATTATTTTTTGATGAAAAAGGAAATTTACTTTTTGATAAAACAAAAGAAGAAAATCAATTTGATGATATAATTTTACAACAACTTATTGACGAAATAGAAAATATAAATCTGCCGTTGTCGGTGTCCTTACCGACGACAAAAAGCTCCTCAAAACCAAAAATAAACTGCCGTTTTTCAGAAACAGAATATTTACAAACCGTAGAAATAATTAAAAATCATATCATAGAAGGCGACGTTTATGAACTCAATCTTTGTATAGAATTTTTTATTGAAAAACTAGAATTAAATCCATTAGAAGCCTACCAAGAATTGTGTAAAATATCAAAAATGCCTTTTTCTTCTTTTTTGAAAATTACGGTAAATAATTCGGTAAAATATGCTCTCTGTGCTTCTCCAGAACGATTTTTAAAGAAGACAGGAAGTAAACTCATTTCTCAACCCATAAAAGGAACAGTAAAAAGAGGGGCAACCAACGAAGAAGACGAAGAACATAAAAATTATCTAAAAACAAGCGAAAAAGAACGAGCTGAAAATATGATGATTGTAGATTTGGTACGTAATGACTTAGCCAGAAGTGCAGAAATTGGAAGTACACATGCTAGTGAGATGTTCGGAATTTATACTTTTCAGCAAGTTCATCAAATGATTTCGACGGTAGAAGCTACTTTATCAAAAGAAAAAAACTGGTCAGATGCCATAAAAAACGCCTTTCCGATGGGAAGCATGACAGGCGCACCAAAAATAAAAGCGACAGAACTTATCGAAAAATACGAAAAAACAAAACGTGGTTTGTATTCAGGTTCTATTGGTTATATTTCTCCTAATGGCGATTTTGATTTTAATGTTGTTATTCGAACTCTTTTTTATGATTCACTTTCAAGGTATGCCTCTTTTCAAGTAGGAGGAGCAATTACTTATGATTCTGACCCAAAAAGTGAGTGGGAAGAATGTTTGTTGAAAGCAAAGGCAATTCGAAGTCTTTTTGAGTAAGAAAATTATGTAAAATGAATTATAAAGTTATTTTTTATTTATCTTTGCCACGCAAAATAAAAATAAATTTCTTTAAATTATCATATTCTAAAAAATGAAAAAAATCATTCTTGTTCTTCCTCTCTTACTTTTGTCTTTTCTATCTTTTTCACAAACAACTATCAACACAAGTTTGGGATATGCTACACATGGCACAGGCGATATGTTTGGGTATGCTGCCAGTTTTGGAGTAGATAAAACATTTCCTAAACTTTCAAATCGTCTTTCTTTGGGTTTTAATGCTCGTTTTATGACGCATAGTAGAGAACATGAACTTTTATATACAGACCGTAGTGGGTATGAGTACAATTCAAACTTTCGAATAGTAACTTCTGGCTCTCAATTAGAAATTGTACCTGCTTTTGCCCTTATAAAAACAGATAATTTTTTATTTCGTTTTCATGCAGGAATTATAGGACGTTATGAAGTTACAAATAGCCCTCGTGGATACGCTTTTTATAGAGATATACCCGAAATGCCCGCTTTTCCTGCTTTTATTGTTATTTATAACGATATGGAAAGAAACGATTTTAGAAGATTTGATGTCGGTTATATTTCACAATTTAGTATGCAATTTAAGATTTCTAAACGCAGCCAGTTAGGAATTGCGATGTTATTTCAAAATGATACAAATGGTTCTGCCATTACTTCAATTCCGATAAGTTATTATTTTTCTTTGTAGAATAAAAAAATCCTAACCGTAGCTCGGTAAATGAGGCTGTCCGAAAGGTGCAGAAGTTCAAAAAAAATATTCATTTTTGAGCGAATTTCAAGTATTCTGTTTCAAAAAATAGACTTTTCGGACATCCTAATTTTGTATCTTGACAGAACTAGCAAAAGAGATAGCAAGATTTAGTTGATAAATTTAGTTGTTTGACTATCAGTGTTTTGTGTCTGAAAAAGGTAGAAAAGAGTATTTATTTACTAATATGAAATTTGCCTAAAATAGTGATTTAATTTCTATGAAAAAATGAGAATTACAGAAAAAATGTTTATTATTGCAATGTAACAAATCAATAATAAAAAAACTGTTTTGCCTATTCTTTTATTAGAAACAAGAAAAAATCTAAAAAAACAAATTAAAACTTAAAATGAATATGAATAACCTAAAAATAGTTTTGTTTTTTTTGTGTTTTATTGTAAACTCTCAATTACTCTATTCACAGAATAACCAAGGAACTAATACCAACTTCTCGGATTATGCCAACTTTGATTTTATCGCAGGAGAAAAGATTTTATTCTTTGATGATTTTTCTAAAGGACTCACTCAATGGAATCTAAATGAGTGGGATATATCTGAAGAATCTCAAAAAGCTCGGATTACTTCTTCGCAAAATGCAAGTGGTAATTGGTATTTTATGCCCCGAAAAGGTACATCTCAGCCCAAAGGTGTAAAAGCCCTGCCTAATCAATTCACCTTAGAGTATGACTTTTTTATCGATGATAATGTAAGCGAACATGAAGGTGGAATACTGAATGTTTTTGTAAAAGAAAAAGGCTTAAATATCAATGAATACAG
>DAIUBX010000534.1:0-2788 GCA_036846465.1 Bernardetia sp. | reverse complement strand
AGCTATGACTTCGAATACAGTAAAAGAATTTGGATTAGAGCCACGAGTAGCATTTTTGTCTTATTCAAATTTTGGATCGTCAGATGATGAAGAGCCAAGAAAAGTAAGAAGAGCAGTAGAATTAATGAAGGAACGCTATCCTCATATTATTGCTGATGGAGAAATTCAAGCAAATATTGCTTTTAATAATGATATTTTGAAAGAAAATTATCCATTCTCTGACCTTGCTGATGGAGAACCTAACATTCTAATTTTCCCAAATCTTGCCTCTGCAAACATTGCTTACAAACTCATTCAAGAGATTAGTGGTGCAGAAGCTATCGGTCCTATTTTGACAGGAATGAAAAAATCAGTTCATATTTTACAACTCGGAAGTTCAGTTCGTGAAATTGTAAATATGGTAACGATTGCCGTCGTAGATGCTCAACTCAAACGCAAATACGCAGTACAAGATGCGAAAAAGAAGTTTATGTAAATTATTTTTGTCGTTGGTGCGACACCAACAACGGCTAGAGAAAATTTAAGATTAAGAAAAGCATTTTATCGAATTGATTTTGGTAAAATGCTTTTTTGTTTTAGCTATTTTTGTTAAAACATTTCCCTTCAAAACTCACTTTTAAATGCTATGAAACTAATCTATATTTATGATGCCCTTTGTGGCTGGTGTTATGGTTTTGCACCTGCAATGCATGATTTTTATCAAAACCACAAAAACGACTTTGAAACTATTGATGTTATTTCTGGTGGAATGATTACAGGAAATCGAATTGGTGCGATTGGAGAAGTTGCGCCTTATATCAAAACAGCTTACAAAGACGTAGAAAACCGAACAGGCGTAAAGTTTGGAGAAAAATTTTTGACCGATATTTTAGAAGAAGGAAGTGCCATTTTTACTTCTATTCCTCCGTCGATTGCTCTTTCTGTTTTCAAAAAAGAAGCTCAAAACAATCCACAACTAGCAGGAGAAAAGAATGAAAAAATTCTTCATTTTGCAGAAGACCTTCAAAGTCTTATTTATTTTGATGGAATTGAGCCAAAAGACCATTCAAAATATGGTGAATTAGCTACAAAATACGGTTTAGATAAAATTGATTTTGTCGAAAAAATGAATAATCCAGACTATGAAAAATTAGCCAAGGAAGATTTTCAGTTGTCGCAAGATTTTGGTGTAAATGGTTTTCCTACTTTGATTATACAAAAAGGCGAAGAATATTATTTATTTGCTAGAGGTTTTGTAGATTTGATGGAAATGGAAAGACGTTTTGAAGCAATGAAAATTTCTGTATAATTCAAGTATAACAGACTTCCTAGTCTGTTCAAATCTAAACCTAAAATTTATTTTTCTGCTTACAAACATAAACAGACTAAGAAGTCTGTTATACATATAAAAATTAAAATGATTCCAGCTTACATTGTTGCTATTGGCGACGAACTTCTTTACGGACAAACTCTCAACACCAACGCTCATTCACTTTCCAAAATGCTGACCGATGTTGGCTTTAAAGTAATTCGACATCTTTCTATTGCCGATGACAGAAAGGCTATTTTAGATACGTTTGAAGAAATGTCAAAAGTAGCTAAGGTAGTTTTGATTACTGGAGGATTAGGTCCTACAAAAGATGATATTACTAAAAAGACATTTGCAGAATACTTTAATGTAGGAATGCGAAGAGATGAAGCCGTTTTGAAACACATCGAAGACATGTTTTCAAGTAGAGGACGAATGATGAATGACTTGAATAAATCCCAAGCAGATGTTCCGACCAACTGTAAAATTATTCATAACGCACTTGGAACAGCTCCCGGAATGTGGTTTGAGAAAGACGGTTGTATTTTTGTTTCGATGCCCGGAGTGCCTTTCGAAACCGAAAATATGGCAAAAAATGAGGTCATTCCTCGTCTAATAGCGTTTTTTAAGCCTCCTTTTATTGTACATAAAAAAATACAAACCATAGCCATTCCTGAATCTATTTTGGCACAAATGATTGAAGAATGGGAAAATGAATTACCTTCACATATTCGTTTGGCATATCTTCCTCATTTGGGAAAAGTAACTTTACGATTGACTTGTGAAGGTGAGGAAAAAGAAAAAATTGAACACGAATTAGATACACAAATTCAAAAAGTGCTTCCTTTAATACAAGAACACGTTTATACAGTTGGAGAAGATAATATAGAAGAAAGTGTAGCCAAGTTATTAAAAGAAAAAAATCTCACTTTAGGAATTGCTGAAAGTTGTACAGGAGGTTATACAGCTCGTACATTTACACAACATGAAGGCGCATCAGCTTTTTTTGAAGGTGGAATAATTGCCTATTCAAATGATGTAAAAATCAACGTTTTGGGAGTACAATTAGATACAATCATAAAATACGGAGCTGTAAGCGAACAAACAGCTTTAGAAATGGCAGAAGGAGTCAGAAAAGTATTAGGAACAAAAATTGGAATTGCTACAACAGGAGTAGCAGGAACAGGTGGAGGAACTTCCGAGAAACCCGTTGGAACGGTTTGGATTGCTTATTCTGATGAAAATGAAACGGTAGCCAAAACCTACCAACTCACAAAAAATAGAAATCTAAATATTCAACTGACTACAAATGCAGTTTTGAATTTACTTCGAAAAAAATTGAGTAAGATATAAACGTAAGATGTAAATAAACTTTTTGATTCATCAACTACGTTATAATTACAACACACAAAATAATTTAGCCAGTAAAAAAATGATTTGGAATTACGAACATATAAAAGATTCTTTTGATAAAATTAGCCAAAGTGACCCAATTACGTA
>DAIUBX010000533.1:2582-2789 GCA_036846465.1 Bernardetia sp. | reverse complement strand
ATTTTGTCTTATATGTTAATTCAAATGACAAGTAATTTATAGTTAGACAATCAAAATGTTATCGCTTCTAGTCCATTTATGACTTAATTTCTACCTTAATTTTTTTATATTTGTATAAAAATAGAATTAAGGGCAATTCAGAATACATTAAAATTAAATTCTAGAAGAGTTAGAAAGAATTTTTACATCATCAAGACAATTTTATAC
>DAIUBX010000533.1:0-2572 GCA_036846465.1 Bernardetia sp. | reverse complement strand
TAGCTTAAATTTTGTCTTAATTTTTCTTATATTTGTATAAAATAATAGGCAAATCCAAATTAAAAGTAGATTTTTGGAAAACAGGAATGAGTTTTTATTCTATTTCAAGATATTTAAGACAATTTTTACATTATGGCACTCAACGAAGAAGTTTATAGCGAAGTCAAGAAAATATTTACGGCATATTTAGAAAACAAATCATTACGCAAAACCCCTGAACGTTTTGCGATTTTAGAGGAAATTTATACACGAGGAGGGCATTTTGATGTAGAATCGCTTTATATTAGCATGAAAAATAAAAATTATAGGGTAAGTCGTGCGACAGTCTATAATACATTGGATTTGCTAGTCGATTGTGATTTGGTAAGCAAACATCAATTTGGAAAGAATATGGCGCAGTACGAAAAATGTTATGGTTATCGTCAGCACGACCATTTGATTTGTACCGATTGCCATAAAGTAATTGAGTTTTGCGACCCACGTATTCATAATATTCAGACAATGGTAGGAGAGCTTCTGAATTTCAAAGTGATGCACCATTCCTTAAATTTATATGGCGTTTGTGCAGATTGCCAAGCCAAAACACAGCACGAAAACGACCAAAAAGAAAAACGCAAAGAATCAGAGAAAAATCAACCACAAAAAATCAACTAGAGAAAAAGAACTAATTAATCTTAATCATATATTTTCATTAACTTATCAAAAAATGAATTTTACACACACGCTCAAAGACAAGGTGCTTTTATTAGAATTAGAAGGAGATTTGTTGGGTGCAAACAAGGAAAACGAAGTTTTAGAAGTTGTCAAAGACCAAATTGAAGAAAAAATTACTTCGTGTGTCATTGATATTTCAAAAGTAGGTTATATGAATAGTACAGGACTTAGTTTCCTTATTCGTTTGCTTACTCGTTTTAGGAATGCAGGTGGCGATTTGGTGCTTCTAAAACCATCTGAACAAGCTAAAAAATTACTTGTCATTACAAAACTGAATAATATTTTTTCTGTTGCACAAACAGAAGAGGAAGCTGTAAAATTATTTGACTAATCAAAAAACTAACTCTTTTGCTTTTCTGTAAAAGAGTTTTTTTAATATATAAAAAAGCTAACTGTTCTGTTGCTCATTTATTTCTTAGAGCAACATTCAATATAAATAACTAAAATGGATATTCTACTCGGCTTACAATGGGGCGACGAAGGCAAAGGAAAAATTGTCGATTTTTTAGCTCCTAAATATGATGTTGTCGCTCGTTTTCAAGGAGGCCCAAACGCTGGACACACACTTTTTTTTGATGGTTTGAAGCACGTTTTGCATCAAATTCCATCTGGTATTTTTCGTCCTACAATTCAGAATGTAGTGGGAAATGGTGTTGTTTTAGATGCTGTAATTTTGAAAAGAGAAATCGAAGCACTTCAAAAATTAGGTGTTGATGTCAAAAAATCATTGTTTTTCTCTAAAAAGGCACAACTTATTTTGCCTACACACCGAATCTTAGATGCTGCACAAGAAAAAGCAAAAGGAAATAACAAAATTGGTTCTACACTAAAGGGAATCAGTCCTACTTATCAAGACAAAATTGGTCGTTCTGGTCTTCGTTTGGGAGATACTTTGTATCCTAATTTCAAAGAACGTTATGAAACTACTAAAAATAAACATTTAGAAAGACTGAGCGATTTGAATAATGAGGGAACAAATGAAAGCCCTCTACCTTCAGATTTTGCTCAAATTGAACAAGAATTTTTTGCTGCGATCGAATTTTTACAAGAATTCAAGATGATTGAAAGTGAATATTTTATTGATGATGCCATAAAAGCCAATAAAAAAGTATTGGCAGAAGGCGCACAGGGAACACTTTTGGATGTTGATTTTGGTTCTTATCCTTTCGTCACAAGTTCAAATACCATTTCGGCTGGTGCTTGTACTGGTTTGGGAGTTGCACCAAGTAAGGTGAAAGAAGTATTTGGGATTTTTAAAGCCTATTGCACACGAGTAGGAAGTGGTCCTTTTCCAACTGAACTAGATAATGAAATAGGAGAATCACTCCGAAAATTTGGAAGTGAATTTGGAGCAACAACAGGAAGACCTCGTCGTTGTGGTTGGTTAGATTTACCTGCTCTGAATTATGCTGTGATGATAAATGGAGTTACGCAGCTTTTTATGATGAAAACGGACGTTCTTACGCCCTTTGATGAAATAAAAGTATGTACGCATTACAAATTGGAAGACGGAACAATTACCGACAGACTCCCCCACGATATTGTAACGCAAAATATAGAACCCGTTTATAAAACTTTTGAAGGGTGGGAAGATATTGCTGAAGGAATTACGTCTTTTGAGCAGCTTCCAAAAAATCTACAAACGTATATCCAGTTTATAGAAGAAAATGTAGGTGCGCCAATCACGCTTGTTTCTTTTGGTCCTGAACGCACTGCTACACTTATGAGAAATGAACTTCAGGTAGTTTAAGCATAACAAAAAGAGGCTGACCTTTTCGGACAGCCTCTTTTTATTTATAGGACTTTCGCAAAATCAATGGCTTATCAAAGATTATTTTGTTATTCCTTCGGTACTGCC
>DAIUBX010000532.1:0-2792 GCA_036846465.1 Bernardetia sp. | reverse complement strand
TAGTGTGATTTAATTCATAAAAAACAGTCTATAAAATTAATTTTATAGACTGTTTTTTATTTCATAGTTATAGTATTTTAGTCAAATCGCATCACCATAACGGTATAATCATCACGCAAATCATCGCCTTCTATAAACTGATAAATGTCATCAATAATTAATTCTGCTATCTGTGAGACGTTGCAGTGTGCATTTTCCTCTAAAAAATTTTTGATTCTATCATAACCATATTCTTCTTTCGAAGCAGGATGACGAGCTTCATTTATTCCATCTGTATAAAGAAAAAACATATCTCCTTCTTCATAGTCAAAAATGGAAACTTGAGTATGCTTTCCATACGTTCCATTTCGAATTATACCCAAACCGATTCCTTTTTCTTCTAAAAATTCAGCTTTTTCTTCTCTAGCATTATAATACAAAGTTGGACAATGACCAGCACGAGAAGAGTAAATTTTTCGTTTTTCAGTATCAATAATCAAATAAGTAGCTGTAATGAAAAGACGAGGTTCTAAACACGAACTAAGGGCATTATTGGCATATTCCATAAACAAATCTGGACTCAAATCTAAGCGTACCAAACTATGAAAAACGCCTTTCATTTGTGCCATATAAAAGGCTGCCGAAGTTCCATTTCCTGCCACATCAGCGATAATAACAGCAAAACGATGAGGTGCAACTTGAAAATAATCGTAATAATCTCCACCTACTTCATCAGCAGAACCTGCTTTTACACAAATTTCAAATTGATTATCAACATCGATTATATTTGGTAAAAGGCTTTCCTGTACTCTGTGAGCAATTTTTAGCTCGTTTTGATAACGCTGTGTTTCGACGGCACTAGTAATTAATCTAAAATTATAAATTGCCAAACTTGCTTGTGTTACAAACGAAGTAAGCGTCGTCATGACAACATTATCAAAGGCATTATCAACTTCTTTTAATAAAACAAGCGAACCTAAATAGCTTTTATTGGCAATTAAAGGTAAAGACAAAACAGATTGATAGGTTTGGTCTTCGTAGTCTTTTTCGAAGAGCTGCATAGCTGAGTATTTTCTTGGTTTGCTTCTGTCTAAGCCTTTTTCATAAATTACTTTTTTGAGTTGTATAGCTTCATTATTTGAAATATCTTTTGTGACAAAGTCTCTTTGTGTGTTCCAAATTTCTAACCACGCAGCATCTGCATGAAGCGTCTGAATAGCACTTTCTAACAAAACTTTATAGACTTCTTTTTCATTATCTCCACTCAAAAGTGATTCAGAAAGTTTCTGAAAACTGGCTAATTCTCCAATTTTTTTCTCAAAAACAGAAGAAGTTGGAAGGTTGAAAAGTAAAAGAAGTGCGCTTGTAACAGTATATGTTCCTGTAAAAATAAAAGTGGCTACAAAGAAAACAGAATCCTGTAAATCAATTACTAAGTTTGTGATTTTTTGTATTTCTGTAGCTTCTTTGGTCATATCATCATAGCGCAAAAAAATAAATAAAAAATAGAATTGAACGCCTAAAATAACCAATAGAAGTAAAATTGAACGAATTTTTTGATTAAAATCTAAATAAGCAACCCAACGAATATTTACGGATAATACAAAACTCATTAAGACTAAAAACAAAAGAATAATTTGTGAGTAAGGAACAAAAAATTTAAAGCCGAAAAAATGAAAAAATAGGGTAATGAAAAGCGTATATTCAAATGTTTTCATTAGAGTACGCATAAATTTGGTTGCTTGATAGGTTATCAAATGTTTCCATTTGTGATAAGCAGTCAGTAAAAAACCTACAAAAATTCCAAAATCTATATGGTAAATAAAATTATAAAGCATAGTATGTTCCAAAAGATAGTTGGAAGCAACACTAATAAAAACATTAAGCATCAGAGAAAGTGCCACTGAAACAATACTAGAGCCAAATGCTTTCCACAGAAAACCATAAAAATCTTCATTGTCATCTTTCTGAACATCAATTCTGCGAATAGTAAAAAATGTACACAGAAGAAAAGCATTAAATAAAAATCCCTTTATCCAAATGGGTAAATTTTGTTGAATATCTTGATGTCCTTGCACTAACAAATATTGCTCTATCATCCCATAAGCAGTCAAGAGAACCCACGAAAGCATCGTTAGGAACAGCAATATTGTTTTATAGCCTTTTTGGGGCAAAGCAAACTTCATAGTACGAACAGAAAGGGGGAATTATTAATTATTGGCTTTTGATATCTCTAATTTTATTCAATTTATGTATAAAATTCAATAATAAAATAGAATCCTATACCAATCAAAAGTAGATTAGAAATTGTTGCAATCTACAAAAAACTATTGCCAAAAGATACTTAATTTTCATAAAAATACACTTCATGTAATCTTTGGCACAGTCAATGACAAAATTATAAATAACATTTTTCTTAAAGTATATTATTTCGCATTATTATCAAAAGTAGGTGGTGCATGTAGGTCTAAATTATGAGCTTGATTATCAAAACGAGCAACAAAAGTCTTTACGCCTCTTAATCCTGTTGCCTTGTCTTGAAAGAGTAATTCTTGAGCTGCTTCATTCTCAAAAGCCTTCGGAATATCATTTACACTTCCAGCAGGAACATTATTTTTTTCTAAAATCTGTAAAATTTCCTTACTTTCTGTTTGTAAAAAAGCTTTTTCTAAAATAGGTCGTAAAATTTCTCTATTTCGCACTCGGTTTGCATTGGTTTTGAAACGTTCTTCGTCTGCAATGGAATCGATATGTAACACTTCACACAAAACAGAAAATTGTTTATCACTTCCTACCACAAGCATTAAAGCATT
>DAIUBX010000531.1:0-2793 GCA_036846465.1 Bernardetia sp. | reverse complement strand
CGCTCAAAAAACTACTTCTTCATACACAAGACCACGTCGAATTTTGGGTTATGCACGGCACAACAGGCGAGGCAGCTACGACAACACGTCAAGAAAAACGAGAAATCTTTGATTTTATAGCTGAAAATAATCCAAAAAAATTGCCTTTGGTGTACGGTTTGGCTTGGAATGATACTAGACAACTTATAGAATTGATTGGAAAATCTAATTTAGAAGGCGTTTCTGCTATCCTTTCGGCTTCTCCTTCTTACAACAAACCCACCCAAGAAGGAATTTATCAGCATTATATGGCTATGGCTGATGCAAGTCCGAAACCGATTATTTTATACAATGTTCCGAGCCGAACAGCATCAAATATTTCTGCTCAAACTACATTACGACTTGCAGAACACCCAAATATTATTGGTACAAAAGAGGCTTCTGGAGATATGACTCAGTGTACAGATATTTTGAGAAACAAACCAAAAGATTTTATTATGCTTTCTGGAGATGATGCCCTTACACTTCCTTTGATTTCTCTTGGTGCAGATGGTGTAATTGGTGTAATCCCTAATGCCTATCCAAAAGAATTTGGAAACCTTACTCGTGCAGCTCTTCAAGGAGATTTCAAAACAGCAAACGAATATTTGCATCAGCTTTTCCCTTTATTTGCTCATCTTTTCGTAGAAAGCAATCCTGCTGGAATTAAAGAGATTTTATCATTAATGGGAATAATGAAACCTGATGTGCGCCTTCCTTTAGTTAATGCCTCAAAAGAACTTAGTGAAAAGTTTGATAAAGAAATGAAGGAGATGAAAAAACTTCAAATTGCTTAAAATACTTGAACTTTAATGAAAAATAGCAGAGCTTAATCAATTATCCACCCTGTATTCGCTTCAAAACAGCAGCGTTTAAAAGTTGCAACTTGGCGAGTATTTTCAACTTCGAAAACTAGATAGGTGAAATGGTTCATCCATTCGCCTGTATTAAAATAATAGCTTTTATCATTAGATTCAGTTTGTGAATTGGTGGTAGAAGCTATTTTTTTTCTATCCATTTCTATCATTAAAGGTAAATGACGATGCCCAAAAACATAATAATCTTGTGGATTTACTTGATGAATTTCATTACAATAATTCCAAATCCATTCTTTTTCCTTTCCCTTATATTTTTCTATTTCTTTAGGCTTTTTATGCGTTGGTTTTTTGGAAGGCTTACGGCTATTTGACCAAAAATGAGCTAAACCAATTCCGATATTTGGATGCAACCATTCAAATAAGAAACGACAAAAAGGATTTTTGAATAATGTTTTTTTCATAAACTTGTAGGAATAATCCCCATTTCCTAATCCGTCGCCATGTCCTAAATGAATTTTTTTATTGTTCCAAATCACACTTTGAGGTTCATGATAAACTTTTACACCCAATTCTTTCTCAAAATATCCAAACATCCACAAATCGTGGTTTCCAGTAAAAAATGCCACATCAATTCCACTATCTGTAATCTCTGCTATTTTTCCTTGTAAACGTACAAAACCTTTCGGAATTGATTTTTTATATTCATACCAAAAATCAAAAATATCTCCTAATAAAATAATAAGTTGGGCATCTTTACGAGCCATTTCCAACCAACGAAGTATTTTTTTTTCTCTTTCTGCAGCATCTAAACCTGCTTCATCTTTGGAATAACCCAAATGAAAATCAGAAGCAATATAAATTTTTTTGGAAGGAGAAAGGGTTATATTTTGCATAAATCATAAAAGTAGTTATTGACTATAAAAAAGAAAACCAACACTAAAAAAATAGAGTTGGTTTTCAAAAATGACTTTTCTATAAGCTAATTGTATTGTATTAAACAATAAAAAATTAAGCCTGAGAAGCAGTATAGTTACCACGACGTTCTTTGATACGAGCAGCTTTACCCATACGACCACGTAAGTAGTACAATCTAGCTCTACGTACTTTACCACGACGAACCATATCAACACCTTCTACGTTTGGAGAAAGAAGTGGGAAGATACGCTCAACACCAACACCGTTAGAAACTTTACGTACTGTAAAAGATTCTCCGTTTGTATTTGGGTTTTTGCGTTGAATAACTACGCCTTGATATTGCTGAATACGTTCTTTATCGCCTTCTTTGATACGAACTCTTACGTTCACTGTATCACCAGCACGAAACTGAGGGAATTTTGCACGAGCTTCTGCATTAGAAGCCTCTACCATCTGAATTAATTGATTTCTCATGAGAAATTAATAGGTAAGTTTGAAATAAAGAGTTTGATAGATATTTTTTAATAACCGAGTGTTGAAAAACAGTTAGAATCCTCAAAGTATATTTCACAACTTGGGTTGAAAATAATTTTGGTTTTGAATGATTTCTATAATCATTTAATAAAATTATTTGTTGTTGGTGAGGACACCAATAACGGCTTTTGTATTTTTATTAAAGACAGTCCAAAACGAAATTTTATTAGCAGGTTTTATTATTGTTGGTGGAAATACCAACAACGGAAAACAAAACGAGATAAGGGAAAATGTTGGAGTCTGTGCATTTCAAAACGAAATACAAAGGTAGAGCTTTTTATTTGTCTTTGCAAAATGCGAAGATATTATTTTATTAAATATCAATATTATTTTCACCTTCTGTATTTTCTCTGATTACTTTCCAAGTTCGGTCTGCTAAGAGCAGTACTTCTGCCATGAAAGTAAGTTTCGAACTTCTTCCCCATTGCTCTGGCGCAATCATAGAAAGCACTTTTTCGCCTGTTTTGCTACGTTCATAAAGAAAATAGGTGTGATTTACAAGAGGCTC
>DAIUBX010000530.1:0-2793 GCA_036846465.1 Bernardetia sp. | reverse complement strand
TTTGTAGTTTAGAGGCATGTAATTTTTTTATAGTATTTTTTCAATAGTAGTTGAAACAAAAAAAAGCAAACAAAATGGTTTGTTGTTTTGTCTAAATAAAGTGCAACTGACTACTCACTATACACAGCCTTAATCAAAAATAACATGTCTTTTCCTCTTATAAAAGTTTGTGGAATGCGTGATGTTCAAAATATTGAGCAAATAGCTTCTCTTTGTCCTGATTTTTTAGGCTTTATTTTTTATCCTCATTCGAAGCGTTATGTTCGTCAATCGGATTTGAGTACAGAACATTTAGATAAACTTTTGCCTAAAGATTTGCCTACTTCTATCAAACGAGTAGGCGTTTTTGTAGAATCCCCTGATGCTGAAGTAGAACGAATTGCATTACAATGGAAATTAGATTTTGTACAACTTCATGGCAATGAATCACCTGCTTTTTGTCAAAAATTAAAAGACAAAGGATTTAAAATTATTAAAGTTTTTTCGGTAGGAAAAGAAGGTATTTCACTTGCTCACATGAGTTTGTATGAAGAATTTGTAGATTATTTTTTATTTGATACCCAAACGCCAGAGTATGGAGGAAGTGGACATAAATTTGACTGGGATACACTCAAAACCTACGATTTAGAAACTCCTTTTTTGCTTAGTGGTGGAATTTCTTTACAAGATGTCGAAAAACTGAAAGGGTATATTCATCATAAATGCATTGGTTTTGATGTCAATAGTAAATTTGAAATTTCACCTGCTCAAAAGAATCCTGTCTTGCTGGAAGAGTTTATTAATTTGATTAGACATAAGTAAAGTTAGAAATTGAAATTGTTTGAACTTTGTCAATAGTCTGTAATCAGACTTTGACAATAGTTAAGATTATATTTTTGCTTTCAACTATTGTCAGAGTTTGCTTAGGCAAACTACTGACAAAGTTTTTTTCGGAAAAATGAAAATTCAAACAACTTCATTATATCGAACCATAAATAATGTATAAAGCCGTCGTTTAGGATTTTCTAATTATTGAAAGACTTTATATAATCTAATTGTCGTGCTATCTTGTGCTTGTTTTTGCCACAAATCATAACTTTTAGAAAAATTCAAACCCAAATACTGACTGTGTTCAACATACAAAAAAGGTTCTGAAAGTGATACTTCTTTCCATTCTTTTATTAATTGATATTTTTGTGAATAGCTGTTTCTAACTGAATATTTAATTTTTTTATCACTCATAATCCTTTCTGCTTCCAAACAATCGCCAGCCAAAACACAATAATCATCTGTCAGAATGTAAAAAATAGAATCTATTTTATTAGTTTTTGAGTTTAATTTTTTATCAAAATCTTGAGGTAATATTTCATGCTTTATTTGTTCTTTTTCTAAAAATGGAATGGGTTGTAGTGTTCCTTTTAAATAAATTTTTTGGATATTATTTTCTTGTAAATAAGCTGTAACTTCATCATAAGAAGTAGTAGAATAGGAATAAATATGAGCCATTACGAGCCAACAATTATAAAATATTCCCAAAAAAAGTAACCATTTTCCAGACTTATTCAGAAGTTCTCCAAACAAAAACGCCCATGCAGAAAGTGAGTAAGCCAGTATCAAAACTAAAATCCAAATACGAGGAGCTTTTTCTAAAAATAGCGTTGGAATAGCAATAGAAGCTAAAAACACAAACCAAAAAATGATTTTTTGATTGATTAATTCTTGCCAATCAAAGGAAAGAATATTTGTATTTTCTTTGGTTATGGTTTCTTTTCGTTTCAAAAATTTCTTGATTATAGAAAAAATAACCATTCCCATTCCTATCCAAATCAATGGATTTTCAAAATAAAAAACGTATTTGAAGTAATACAGCAAATCAAATTCTATCCAAGATTCTCCAGTAACTTCTCGCTGATGTGCTTCAAAAATCAAGTAATATAAGTTTCCTAAATAAGCTGTCCATTTTGCTAAGAAAAGCTGTCCAATTAATGTCCAAAATCCAATAAAAAGAATATTTATTCCACCAAAAACAGCTATTTTTTTTATAAAATCAAGAATAGAATTTTGATAAAATAAATAACCAAATACAAATGGCAAAATCAAGATAGATTTGTAATTGAAGCCAAAAGCGACTGCAAAATAAATACTTAGATAAATGATAGACTTATTATTTCCTTCTTCAAAAGTAATTTTTCGAAGCTCATTTAAAGCAAGAAAAATAAATAGCAAACTTCCATTATCAATTGTTAGACATCGTCCAGAATAAACTAGCAAAGGCGAACTTCCTACAAAAATAGCTAAGAAAAACGCTGCCGTAGCTGAAAATTTCCAATCTTTTTTTAGTGTTGAACACAAAAACAGAATAGCACTAATTTGTAAAATAGCCTCTCCATAGACTAAAAAAGTAAATGAATTAAAACTGTTTTGAAAGACAAAGTAAAGCAAAGCATTAAAACTATGCAAAAAAGGTGCAGCGTGATGAAAAAGCATCGAAAAATCTCCCTCTATTAGTTTTTTTGCAGCCAAAAAATTAGTTACAGCATCGTAATCGTGTAAGCCTAATTCCGACAAACGAAAAAAACGAAGTAAAAATAGAAAAATGAAGGCAGGGATTAGCCAAAGATGAGTTTTGTAATTATTCATTTTGAATGACGGAAATACATATTATTTTGAAAGAATTTTTAATGCTTCTTCTTTTTTAGGAAAATCAGGGATATTCATAATAGCCGAACGCAAACCTAAAAGCCCTAATTGACTTTCTATTAGAGCTAGTTTTTCAAAACTTAATGGAGGTATAATTTCTGCTATTTTTTTAGA
>DAIUBX010000529.1:0-2803 GCA_036846465.1 Bernardetia sp. | reverse complement strand
TGAGCGTTTGGAATTTCAAGAAGTGCCAGTCGAAATCCCTTGGGACAGAACAGGAAATTATGCCGAGATTGCAGTTCCAGGGCGTAACAATCCGTTGTACCATTATACAGGAGGTAGTGATTTAGTATCACTAAAATTACAATTTGTATATGATAATTCAGGAGTTGCAAATGTTGAGAGAGATATTCGTTGGCTTCAAAGTTTGATAGCAAATGATTCTTATAATGCACCAATAAGAAGAGTGAAAATTATATTTGGTCAGTTATTTCGTAATGAAACGTGGATTGTAAAAGCAGCAAAAACCACTTTTACCGACTTTGATAGCAAAAAGAATTTTGCAAGTAGAAGAGCAAATGTGGATATTTCACTTGCTTTACATACAGATAAAAATAGAAGTCTTTCAGATATTCGATAAACTAAAAACTCATGAGTGTAGAAAAACCAATCCGATTAAAAGACTCCAATCCGTATGCAGGAGGAACAATAACTGTTTCTGATGACGGCACACAAATTTTAGAAGCACAGCCAAAACGAGTTATCAAAAATCCTAAGTTTCAAGAACATTTAGTTATCGAAGGCGATGAACTAACCGTTTTGGCTTATAGATATTATGGAAATTTAGTTCCCGATGCTGGGAAATATTGGAAGGTTATTGCAGAGGAAAATAATCTTGAAAAAGCTCATTCTTTAGAGGAAATGATAGGAGAAACGATTTTGATTCCAAATATTTTGCAATGGAAAATCTCTTAAAAAAATAGGTTTGCATTTTGTGCAAACCTATTTTTTTGACTATTTCTTAAAATTAAGATGCTGAAACTTCCTTTGGAAATTGTTGCAATTCTGAAAATGCACTTCTTGCTTTTTCTACAATTTCATTTTTCTCCTCTTCACTCATTCCCATTTTTTTCAAAATCCTTTCGTAGGCAAGAGCTGTTATTTGATGCCATTTTTTATCAAGGTCAGTTTCTGATAAAAAATAATAATGTAATTCTGTTTCAAAATCAGATTTGAATTCGTTGATAAAATCTTCTGTCGTTTTCATAGAGTTTGTTTTTAAAGCGTTGTTAATCAATTAGTTACATTACTCTACACGACAACGTGTGTGAATGGTTACGATAAAAAAGAAACAAAAAGAAACATTTTAAACAAAAAAACACGTCTATAAAAATTACAAACGTGTTAAAACAAATATGAAAATACAGTAGATAAATCTAATAAAAAACAGAATAAAACAATTTCGTTATAATGTCAGTAAACTTTCCATTTTTTGTATTTCCAATATTTCCTCTTGATAGCGTTGTTCTAAATTCAACCAAAAACTAGCAGATATACCCAAAACACGCTCTAATCGAATAGCAGTATCTTTGGTAATAGGTGCTTTACCTTTAATAAGTTCATTTACCTCAGGTATAGACCTCCCTAATCTATCAGCTAGTTCTCTCTGCGACATACCTTTTTCATCTAGGATTTCCTGTATAGTATCGCCAGGACAAGATAAAAGAAGTTTTTTAGCTTCTAAGTCAGTCATTATATGTTAAGTTTAATGTGAGTGTTAAATAGTTGTTATTTAGACTAGACTAATGAGGGTCTTCAACAGAAACAATTTTGAGTATCAAAACTTCTCTAATATTAACTCCTCCATCTTCTAGCTTTGGGATTGGATCGTCTGCTATTTCAAAAATAATTCTCCAATTTGTGTGGATATCAATAGACCATTTTCCCTCTCTATCACCTTCATAAGAATGCAAACGCAGAGAAGGTATCTCTCCTATAATCGCCAAATTTTCGGCTGCTAGTAGTTCAGTTATACGTTGCTTAATCTTTTTTGCTCTACTTCCATAGGTTTTAAGAATTTCTTTATCTTCTGTAAGTGATTTTTTGAGCTTATTACTTTTAAACGTTAATTCCATAAGTAAAGTTATAAAACTATTTCTATACTAGATTAAGAATGGTTACTTTTTACTTAAAATCATTGAGCGATTTTACTATTTCAAGCACAAGATAAGCCTAAAAATGACAAAAAAACACGTTTATAAAAAAATTATAAACGTGTTCAAACAAATATGAAAATCAATGAAGCAAATCAAATGAGAAAAACAAAAAAAGAATATAAACACCAAATTACCATTCTTAAAAATTTTTCCCTTATGGACATACAAATCTAATAAAATATTTGAATTAAATTAGAATTATTTGCAAATATTTTAATAATAAAGCTATTTTTTTGTAAATTTCGTAAAATTAAAACAGTTTTATTAATTGAATGGCAAAATCACCTTTTTATATCGTCCAAATAGCCGAAACAGGAGAAGACATTACGCCTTTTGTTGATTCGTTTTCTTATGAAGGAAATATTGAAAAAGATGATTTGCTAAAACTTTCACTGAGTTTCAAAAATGTTTTTGAGTTAGATGAAGAATGGTTATCGGTTGGTCAGAAACTCAAATTCTTTTTTGGTTATATCGGTGGGCTTCAAACGCCTATCAAAGTGGCTAAAATTTCAGACGTTCAAGCGAGTTATGGCGATGTTATAAAAGTCAGTATCGATGCGACTGATGTAGGAATGTTTCTCAAAAAAAATAGTGGAAATACAATTCACAATAAAAAAACGCTTTCAGACTTAGTGAAAGAAGTTGCTGACAAATATTCTCTAAAATTTGAATCTGTCGAAACTAAAAAAGTATATAGCCATATTCCACAAGCTCAAAAAAGTGATTTTGATTTTCTTAACCAAATGGCGAAAAGAGAAAACCTTGTTTTTAGAGTAAGTGGCGAAACGCTTTTTTTAGAAACACGAGATTTA
>DAIUBX010000528.1:0-2814 GCA_036846465.1 Bernardetia sp. | reverse complement strand
CAATATTCAATACTTACCAAAACATAAAGCTTTTTAGTCTTTTGTATTGTACTTTCAGAAGCAGAATTTTTTTAGAAAGATTGTTTTCTATACTCTGTTTTGTTATTAATTTTCTTTAGAAAGAAGTGTGTAAAGCCTTTACATTTTGAAGCATTCCAATATAAAAAAGCAGCAAAAATAAAATAGTGGCTTTTCTAAAACTTATCTTTACATCAAAAATAAAGTAGTAATCTATCATAAAAAAGTGATTTCAGTGTATTTTGATAGATACAAAAAGGATACTATACGTTGCATCTTGTTAAAATACCTTTCACACTAAAGTGTAAGCTACAAGAATAATTAAAAAATGATTAACTTTCCCAGACCATTTGCACAAAAAAGGTTATTAACTTACACAATTATTGCAAAAAGAAACTCTATAAGTTAAGTTTGCGATAAAAAAATTGAATTACTGAATTTTAAACCCTAAGGGTTTTGAAAACCCTTAGGGTTTCGATACCAAGTAACGATAAAATATGAAAATCAATAAAAAACACTTTTTTCATCTGCTCACTCTAATTTTCTTTTGGGGATTTTTTGCTTTCTGCAATTTTTCTAGTTTTGCACAGAATAGTAATTCAGAAGATAATAACCTTCCAATCATAACAGGTTCTTTTTCAAAAGATAGTTTGAAAGTTGGAAAACATATTCCGTTTAAAATAACTTTTATCCATAATTATGACAAAGAAGTTGTTTTTGCCGATTCTACTTATGACTTTAAGCCTTTTGAGTGGGTAAAAACGGAGGCTTTTCCTACTCAAACCGATGCGAAGGGAATTTCTACTGATAGTGCTATTTATTGGCTCAGAAGTTTTGAATTAGACACTATTCAAACGCTTAAATTGCCCGTTTTTGTTCTTGACCAAAAAACAGGCGACACACTAAAATACTTTACAGAAGTTTCTACTAAAGAAACTGAATTTGTTTTGTCAAAAGCAGAATTACAAAATATACTACAAAAAGACAGCATTATTTTCTATCAAAATACTACTTTTTTAGAGATTCCAAGATTTGTAAACTATCCTTTGTATGTACTTATTGTAATTATTTTATTGATAATGGTAGTTCTGTTTTTTGTATTTTTTGGGGAAAGTATCAGAAGAGGTTATCGTTTGAAACGTTTGCAAAGCCAACACGAAAAATTTATACAAGAATATGCGAACCAATTAAAACGAATAGAAAGTCCTGAAGCTACTGACCATACATTAGGAATGTGGAAAGGATATATTGAGAAACTCAAAAACGAACCTTTTACGACTTATACATCAAGTGAAATTTCTCGTCTTACCAAAAACGAATCTTTAGGACAAAATCTTAAAGTAATTGATAGAGCCATTTATGGGGGTCAGATAGATGACAATACAGAACTAGCCCTTCAAAATCTGAAAAATTATGCTATCAATGTTTTTGAAAAACGCTTGGCAGAACTGCGAGTAACTTCTGAAAATGAATTAAATAAAAAACAACGTTCGTCTGTTGAAAAACAAGTCGAAAAAAGAAATAGAAAATTAAATCAAGAAGAAAATGTTTAATAAATCAAGTTTTGAATGGTTAGATTTTAAATGGTTTACACTCGAAACGCTTCAAAGTTTTGACTGGCAAAGTCCATTTTGGTTGTATGCACTTATTGGAGTTCCTTTTTTATTTTTATTAAAATGGCTTATTTTTGTGCGTTTTCGTCAAAAATTAGAGGTTGCTTTTCCAGATAAAAGCCTAAAATCAGATTTTTGGACAATCTTGCGCCACGTTCCGAAAGTATTTTTTAGTCTGTTTTTGGTTTTTGTTTTGATTGCTCTTGCTCGTCCTCAAAAAACTTCTGAACAACCTCCAGAACGTTATACAGAAGGAATTGAGATTATGATTGTAATGGATATTTCGGAATCTATGCAAATTGAAGACTTGAAACCAAATCGTTTGGAAGCTGCTAAAATGGTTGCAAATCAATTTATAAAAGGACGTTTGCAAGACCGAATCGGAATTGTCGTCTTTGCTGGAGATGCCTTTAGTCTTGCACCACTTACCACAGATTACGAACTTCTGTATGGTTATTTGGAAGAAATAGATTTCAGAATGATACAAACAGGTGGAACGGCTATCGGAAGTGCTATCGGAGTAGGCACAAACCGAATGAGAGACAGCGAAACAAAATCAAAAGTAATGATACTTTTAACAGATGGAGAAAGTAATGCAGGAAATCTTGACCCACTTACAGCAGCAAAACTAGCCTATAGCTATGGTGTAAAAATCTATACAATAGGTGTCGGAAAAACAGGACAAGTTCCTTATAGAAATCGTTTTGGACAAGTTCAGTATATCGATAACACACTTGACGAAACAGTTTTGCGTCAGATTGCACAAATTAGTGAAGGGAAGTTTTTTAGAGCAACAGATAATCAATCCTTAGGAACAATTTTCTCTAATATTGATAAATTAGAACGTTCTGAAATCAAAGAAAACAAATTTACACTCACTAGAGATTATTATGAAATTTATCTGACGTGGGCATTTGTATTATTGATTATTTGGTTGGGCCTGAAAAATACGTTTTTGGTTAGTGCTTTGGAGGATTAGGAATGGAGATTGGGAGTTAGGAGATTGGGGAAGAATTATTCTACCAATAATAAAAGCGTCTCGCTTTGTATTTTCTACAATACAAGCGTGACGCTCAATGCTGTCAGTTTAAGGAATTGTTTGTGATAGGTCGCTCGTGGGGACACGAGCAACGGAACTATTTTTTGTCTAAAGACAAAATTTTATTTTGTAAAGTAAACAATT
>DAIUBX010000527.1:0-2827 GCA_036846465.1 Bernardetia sp. | reverse complement strand
CTCTACCATTGCTCGTGTCCTCACGAGCAATACATAAAACGCTTAAGTTGACAGCATTGAGCGTCGACGCTTGAACCAAAAAATTACGCTTGAACTAGAAAATTACTCCAAGCAGTCCTCTAAATTCGTTTTTTGATTTTTATATTTCAAGGCAAATTCAAAGTCTTTCAATAGTTCTTTAAGGTCAGGACAAGTCATTTCTTTATTTGCTACTGAAGCAGAAGTAGGATTATTTTTGACAGACGAACGAATGGTAAATTCCTTTTGAAGGCATTTTATGAGTTTTCCATCAACAATATAAAAACGGCTTTCGGCTATATCATCTTTGGTTGCACTTTCTACTCCTGACTCTACATCAAAAACCCAACTCCCCTCTTCGTGATAAATAAAAAAAGGAACATTATCTTTCAAGAAAAAATCTTTTGTAATACCGTAGTGGTCACCTCCATTGCCATGTCGAACTCTGCGAAGCTCTCCATTTTCTGAAAAGAAAGTCATATTTCCTGACTCTCCAGGACATTCATAATTGAAAGAAGTAGAATCCATTTTTCCACTTGTTATTTTGGATTGTATAAGTTGAAATTCTGCTCTGATGTCTTCGACGGTTTTTAATTCTTTTGTTTCTTTTTTTTCTTGATTTGTATTAGTCGAACTAGTTTGTTCTGTGTCCGAAGATTCAGCCGTTTTGGTTTCTGAATTTGAAGTACAAGAAATGAATGCTAAGAAAATGAGAAAATAAAGTAGGTTTTTCATAAGTAAGTTTGAGTTTTTTTGACAAGTAATTAAATAAGCAACTCTAATATAAGAATCAAAATAATCAAATAGGGCAAACGCACGAAATTTATTTTTTATTTTCTCCCCATTATCAACGTCTTTTTATCTTCGATAAAGACGATTGCTAAGGGAAAAAAATAAAAAATAGAGAGTTTCTACCTTAGCAATGGTTAATTTTTGAAAAAAATTGACCTTGATAATGGTAAAATACAGCACAAAACTGTAAACAGAGAATGAATTAAAATTTCGTGCGTTTGCCCTACTAATCAAACACAAAAAAAGGTCGTAACGAAATGTTACGACCTTCTTTACAGAAATAAATAGATTTAAAATTAGTCCACTAAAGTAACTAAATCTTCTTTCGGTTTTCTGACTTTCTTTAAGTTTACTAACCAGTCATTTTCAGCTTTTCTATAGCCAACAGGAAGAAGTACACAACTTCTCAGACCTTTTGCTCTCAAACCTAAAATTTCATCTACTGCATTTGCATCAAATCCTTCCATTGGCGTACAATCCACTTCTTCGAAAGCACAGGCTGTTAGAGCTTCTGTAAAACCAATATAGGCTTGTCTTGCAGCATGTTGGAAATTTGCTTCTGCATCTTGTTGTGGATAGGTTTTTAATAACATTTGACGGTAGTTTTCCCAACCTTCATTTTTAAAACCACGAACTTCATTTACCAAATCAAATGCTTTATTGATTCTCTCAGCCGTATACGTATCCCAAGCAGCAAAAACAAACAAATGCGAACAATCTGAAACAACAGATTGATTCCAAGCAACGGGCTTGATTTTGTCTTTAATTTCTTGATTTGTAACAATAAATACCTCAAAAGGCTGTAACCCACTTGAAGTAGGCGCAAGAGAAATTGCTTCGACAATATTATCAATTTTTTCTTGAGCTACTTTTTCGCCGTTCATTGCTTTTGCAGCATATCGCCAGTTGAGTCTTTCTAATAATTCCATTTTTTGTTGTTTTTAAATTGAGTTTTTGTATAAAATAGTTTTGTTTTTTATTCTTTGTTTTCTGATAAAACACTAATCCACTCATTCAACAGATTTTTTAACTGTATCATATCGTCTAGTTTGATATTTTCAGTGACTAGTAATTTGACGAGTTGATCTGGAATAAGAATCGCTTGATTTTTTAATTCCTTGCCTTTTTGAGTCAGTTTTATAATTACGCTTCTTTCGTCTTCTTGACAACGATTTCGCTCAATAATTTCCATTTTTTCCATGCGTTTGAGCATCGGAGAAAGTGTGTTTGTATTGAGTAATAATTTTTCTGTAATCTGATTTACTGTAATTTCATCTTTTTCCCAAAGTACCATCAATACTAAATATTGAGGATACGTAATTTCCATTTTATCCAAAAACGGTTTATAGGCTTTTGTGATAAGACGAGAAACTGAATAAATCGGAAAACAGATTTGATTGCTGAGTTTTAATTGTGAATCGTCCATGAGTCCTTATTTTTAGTTGTCATTTTGTTTTTTTGCTTTTCTATTTTGCCAAAATACTTGCCATGCGCCACTAGACCACAATGCCCAAGCAATCAAAACAGGTTGGAAAAAAAGACGGATTAATCTTGCTTTATCTGAATTTAATGCGCCAAATGCGTCTCTTCCTTCCATATACTGCGAAATATTTCCAGGAAAAATCAATATAAAAAAGATAGCTAATGCCCATCCAAAATGAATACGTTGTTTTTTCCAAAAAGCCAATCCTAGCCCTAGAATCATTTCTACAATTCCTGATAAAATAACAACCATGTCTTTACTAAAAAAAGGAATCCAATCAGGAACTTGTGCCTGAAAATCAATTCTATTAAAAGTCAGATGACTAAATCCTGCATAAATCATAAAGAGAGCTAACAAGATTCTAAATACATTTTGTAACGTTGATGTTTTCATTTTATGAATTTTTAAATCGTATAAGTCTTTATTTAACACGACTAAATCGTGTACGACACAAATATACGATTTTTCTTGATAAAACCTTTTAAAACCGTACACAATTTTTTGTCTATTATTTTTGGTATTCAAATTTATTTT
>DAIUBX010000526.1:0-2845 GCA_036846465.1 Bernardetia sp. | reverse complement strand
CAAGCGATTGATAGAGCGCATAGAATTGGACAAGAAAACAAAGTTTTTATTTATAAATTTATCACTCAAAATTCAGTTGAAGAAAAAATATTAGCTTTACAACAGCAAAAAATGGCACTTTCACAAGATTTGATTACAACAGAATCTAGTTTTGTCAAAACACTTTCTAAAAATGATATTGCTGATATTTTGAAATAAAATAAAATATAAAATTAAAGATAAAATGAAAAAGAATTTAGTTTCCCTCTTTTCTGGGTGTGGTGGAATGGATATTGGTTTTGAAGGAGGGTTTAAAGTTCTCAAAGAAACCATAAATACAAAAATAAATAAAGAATGGATTGAGAAAGAAGATGATTTTTATTATTATCTCAAAGAAACCATTTTTGAAACAAAATTTGCAAATGACATTAATCAATATGCAAAAAAGACTTGGAATGATTATTTTTTGACTAAAAAAGAAATTCAAAAAGATAAGGAAAATGAACTATTTAAAGTTGGTAGTATCGTCGATATTGTAAAGGATTTTGAAAATGGAAATATGACACTTTTTCCTCAAAATGTAGAAATTGTTACAGGAGGTTTTCCTTGTCAAGATTTTAGTGTTTCTGGAAAAAGAAAAGGATTTGATTCACACAAAGACCATAATGGAAAATTGATTGAAAATGACTTAGATAATGAGAGCATAAAAAACACCATTCCTTCAGAAGAAACAAGAGGGAAATTATATATTTGGATGAAAAAAGTAATCGAAATTACAAAACCAAAAATTTTTATTGCTGAAAATGTAAAAGGACTTACTAATTTAGGAGAAGTAGAAAAAATTATTCAAAATGATTTTGCAGATATTGATTCAAATGATGAAAGAAAAGACGGATATTTAGTGCTTACAAAAGTTCTCCATTCGGGTATGTATGGTGTTCCCCAGTCAAGAGAGCGTATATTTTTTATTGGTTTCAAAAAATCAGCTTTAACAAAAGAAGCCTTAGAAGAATTAATTAAAAGCAGTATTTCAGAAAAATACACCCCTTATCCAATTCCTACTCATCGTTTAAATGGCGAAATTCATAATTCTTCTTTGAAAGACTTGATGATAAATTTTACCAAAAGTAAGGTTGTTTTGAAAGGTTTAGAAGAACCTGAAAAGAGTACAGATATTTCACAAAAATATTATTCGAAAGCTAAATTTATGGGAGCGCATTGTCAAGGGCAAAAAGAAGTAGATTTAGAAAAATTAGCACCTACCATTCGTGCCGAACATCATGGAAATATAGAATATCGACGATTAAGTAAAGAAAACGGAGGAAAAATAAATGAAGAGTTAGAAAAAGGCTACAAAGAACGACGTTTGACACTTAGAGAATGCGCTAGAATTCAGACTTTTCCAGATGATTACAATTTTGTTATTCCCCAAAAAGGAATAAAAAATAGATTTGAAGTAAGTGCGTCGGTGGCTTACAAATTAGTAGGAAATGCAGTTCCTCCACTTTTAGCTTACCATTTGGCTAAGAAAATTGAAAGTAATTGGGAGTTGTATTTTGGTAAAGAAGAAAACAAAAAAACACTTTAATTTACGGTTATGAAAAAAGCTAATTTACTGACTTACTTTTTATTTGTCTATTTTTACGAAATTGAACAAAAATTAAATTCTACTAAAAACGAACTTGGATTGATAAAATTTCAATCTGAAGAAGCCAATACAGATGAATTTCTGAAACGTTATTTTAAAGAATTTCTATCAATTCATAATTCAATAAAAGAAACCAAAATTAAACAACTAGAACTACAAATTGATTCAGATATACATCAAATTGATACAAAAGACCTTTTTCATTATCAAATCAAAACTGTTTTTCTACCAGAAGAATTGACAACTAGCCAAAAACAAGTAATTACTCAATCCAAGAATTCAGTTTATACCAATCCAGATTTATATCTAGAAATTAGTGATGGAACGACTCTTTTTTATGAGTCTGTGGAACTAAAATCTACTAAAATGGATACAATTCCAGGGTCAAGTGTTCAACAAGTTTTACCATTTGAATGGGTAATTTTTATTAAACGAAATATAAATTCTGTTTCAGTTGCAACAGGTTTTTATATTAATAGCATTACAGAAAAATTACCTTTTCCAGATAGAAGTCCAAGACCACAAGTAGGTTTCAAAAACTTAGAAAATTGGAATAAAAAGTACAGAAAAGTAGAAAAAAACACTCTTTTTATAGAAAATAGAAGTGAAATCAATAGTGAGAAAATAAAGCTATTGACGGATTGGCAAGATTATTTAGCTTCTGAATGGCTAAAAATTATTCAATTAGATTCTTCTAAAAAGAATGAAAAGTGGTTTAACAATACATTACGGAAATTCTCTCTCAAGTTTTTAGAATATACAGAAAATCTAAATGAAGAAGAGAAAAATAACTTGAAATCCAAATTAAGAAATTTAATCAAATAGATTGATTAGTAGAACAATAAATTACATAGAAACATTACGATTTTATCCACTACAAACCTATACCATTTTCAAAATGGTATAGGTTTAATACAAAAAATACAAATGCCAAAAGAAACTCAAATCATTCCTACATTTTCCCTCCAAGAAGCACAAAAAGCTCTTGAAACTCATATCAAAAACCTAAATACGGAAGGTAAACCAACAAATTTGTATGCTCCCATTGAATACATTATGTCTTTAGGTGGAAAAAGAATGCGTCCTTTGCTCGTTCTTTTGGGTTATTCTTTGTACGATTCAGAATGGAAAAATGCCGTTGCACCTGCGATTGTTACAGAGGTTTTTCATAATTTTACTTTGTTACATGATGATATTATGGATAATGCGCCAATCCGT
>DAIUBX010000525.1:0-2846 GCA_036846465.1 Bernardetia sp. | reverse complement strand
TGGTAGAAAATACAAAAGGAGTTATGGTAGAATTAAATCCTTTTTTAGAAAAATATAGATTTGATTCAACTCAAAAGACAGTTTTGAAAGAATCTAATTTTGAAAAGGACGAGAAACAAAATGAAACTTTACTTATGAAGGAAGCGAATAATAAGAAGAATGTTACTGTTATGAATGAAAAAAAGCCATTGAAAATATTTATTTCTTATTGTAGTTTTGACCGAGAATTACGAAAAACTATTGAAAATCGTTTGAAAATTTACTTAAAAGGAATGCAAAACGATTATGATGATATATGGACAGATAAAGGTATTGAAATCGGACAAGATTGGAATGATGAAATACAGTCTGCTCTTGAAGAATCAACTTTAGGGATTTTGTTAGTCAGTCCAATGTTTTTGGGTTCAAAGTATTGCGTAGGCGAAGAACTCAAAAGTATGTTAGAAAGAAGAAAAAAAGAAGGATATATTATTGCACCTGTCTTGCTTAGAGAATGCGACTTTTTTAATAATGAAGAACTCAAAAAAATGCAGTTTTTCAAAACCTATAAAAGTGAATATGAAGTTACTGACCTAAACGAAAAGGATAAATTAATGCCTTTTGAAGATTTGGCAGATACTCCAAACCCAAGAGAAAAGCTATTGAATAAATATTTTATGAATTTAGCTAGAGCTATTGACGCTGCTGTCAATGAAGCAAGGTAAAATTATCTACGGTCAAACGAGACTTCGTTGTCGTTGAGGGTTTACTAAAAACCTCGTTTGACGGCAACGCCTCAACGACGGTTTGGTTCACCTACCAAAACAGCCACTCCAAGAAGGGCAATAGTGAGCAAAATTCCTCCTAACTCAAAAAATACAATATAATCTGTCAAGAAAAGCCGAGCAATCTGATCAAGTGTAGAAGTATCTGCATTTGATGAGATTTCTTTATTGGGTATAAATTGTATTAAATTTTCTCTCAAAATCCAGCTAGAAATAAATAAAATAAACAAAACTGAAAGTGAAATTCCAGAAAGTTTGTACTGCTTGTCAGAAATAATTTTTTCATCAGATATTTTATGAACAAACATAATTCCGAATAAAAGTAAGACCACAACACCACCCACGTAAATTGCCAAATGTGTTGCAGCCACAAAATCAGCACCTTCCAAAACAAAAAGCGCAGCCACTCCAAGCATAGTAGCTAAAAAAGAAAAAGCTGATTTTACTACTTCTTTTTGATACCACACACTCAAAGCACTCAGAATGACAATTATTCCAAAGACGATTTCTAGAATTTTTAAATAATTCATGTCTGTTTTTTTTACTGTTTCAAATAACGTCTTTTATACTTAAATAAATCCGATTTTGTAGGAATACTTTCATTATGTAATCTATCGACAGCCGTAACCAAATAGGTGTATTTACAGTTTTTACGAACATTTGGGTCAATATAAAAACATTCTTTTTGGCGCAAAATAGCTGCAATATTTTCAGGATTTTGGATGTCAATTTCTTTTCCATCTTCGAAGCGATAAACAATAAAATAAGTAGGTTGCTCAAAAGGATCAGAAGTTTCTTGTGCTTGCCAATGCAAAACGGCTCCTTTTCTAGAACCTGAAATAGTTAAATTCATAGGTGGTGGTGGTGGTGTTTGGTCAATCCAAGTCAAGACAGGAGGCAAAGCCTTAAAACGATAAAAGTTAGCCTTCAAAGAATCTTGAACATGGGCAGGATTATCTTGTAAAAATTTTGAACGGTAAAAAATACTTCCTGCTGCCATTCCTATTCGTCCTCTCATAATTCTAATTTGTTCGCTCATTTCAGAAGGATTATTCCATCTTTCGTCATATTTATCATTTTGAATTTTATAAACGGCATGACCAATGTAAATATGTCTTCCAAAACTATTTTCTTGCCACCAATTTAACATCGTTTGATAGGGAACAGCACTTGATTTTGTACTAAAATAAACCTGTGGAGCTAAATAATCTATCCAACCACGTTGCAACCAAAGACGAGTATCGGCATGTAAATCATCATAAGCAGAAATTCCTTTTGTGTCCGAACCTGTTTTGTCTTTGCTTTGATTGCGCCAAACAGCACAAGGACTAATTCCAAATTTGATATACGGCTTTATATTTTTGATAGCCAAAGCTGTTTCTTTGATAAATGTATTGATATTATCTCTTCGCCATTCTTCTATTGTCGAAAATTCTTTTCCATATTTTTTGAATGTTTCTTTGTCATCATAAACTCCTGTATCTGGATAAGGATAAAAATAATCATCCAAATGAATACCATCAATATCATAACGCATTACCACTTCGATAATAATTTCTCTTACAAATTCCCTTGCTGCAGGTTCGCCAGGATTGAAAACCAAGCTATTTCCACATTGCATAAACCATTCGGGATGTAATTTTGTGATATGATTGGCAGGTAAATCTATTTTTTGAGAAAGATTCATGACGGCACGAAATGGATTGAACCACGCATGAAATTCCATTGATTTTTTATGTGTTTCTTCTACCATAAAAGACAAAGGGTCGTAAAAAGGCATTGGCATTTGTCCTATTTTTCCACTCAAAACAGACGACCAAGGCTCACGAACAGATGGATACAGCGCATCTCCAGAAGGTCGTACTTGCACAATAAGTGCATTTAAGTTATTTTGAGAATGAAGATTGACTAAACCTATAAATTCTTCTCGTTGTGCTTTTGCATTTAGATTTGATTTGGAAGGAAAATCAATATTTCCGACACTAGCAATCCAAACAGCTCTAAATTCTCTTTTTGGAGAGGGATTTAATAACAAATCTTGAGCAAAAACAGTTTGATAGATGGAGAGAAAAACGAACAGAA
>DAIUBX010000524.1:1521-2848 GCA_036846465.1 Bernardetia sp. | reverse complement strand
TTGACCCTTTTTCTAAAGAAGCTACTATTCATCACGTAGGGCAATGTGAATATTGGATTTTAGATAGAAGATTGGGTTCTACTGCTAGTGTTGTAGTTACACTTAGTTTTGATGATATTCGTAGTTGTACCGTGGGGCCTACGAGAGGGCTAAAAGTAGTGCGTTGGGACGAGGACGCAGGTTTGGTAGCAGGAGGGATTTGGCGAGACCACTTTAACGGTGGAATTATAAATACCCCTTACAACGGAGTTTTAAGTTCAGCTCCAATTACTGATTTTAGTCCATTTACACTGGGAGCATTAACCGACCTTAATATTTTACCTCTTACTTTCTTGTCTTTTGATGCAAAACCATTTGAAAGTGATGCTATCTTGGATTGGACAACAACAGGAGAATTAAACCACGATTATTTTGAAGTCGAACGTTCTATAAATGGACAAGATTTTAAAGGAATTGGAAATGTCAAAAATCCTATTGCAAGAGATAATACAAAAAGTACGTATTCATTTATTGATAAAAATGTAGGAATAGAAAATAGAGAAGCCTATTATCGTTTGAAACAAGTTGATACTGATGGTACTTTCTCTTATTCTGATATTAAAAAGGTAAATTGGAGTATAAATAATTCTCAAAATGAGGCTCTTTTTGTAGCTTATCCAAATCCATTTACAGATATTCTTACACTTGAATTTGAATTACAAAATCAAGAAAATGTAGAAATTACCTTAACAGATATGGCAGGAAGAAGTATCAAGACGATTTCTCAATCTTTCTCAAAAGGAAGCAACAAATTAGAATTAAATAATCTTCAAAATTTAGCTCAAGGAAGTTATTTGATACAACTAAAAGCCAACCTTACACAAAAGACTTTTAAAGTCGTCAAGATGTAATTCTGTATTTACAAATCAAAGTTTTACAAAACTTCACCAAAAGCCTTTTCATTGTAAAATGATAAGGCTTTTTTCATTCACTCAAAAACATATTCGTATTAATCTGTATTTTAAAATCCTGTTAATCCTATAAATCCTTAACAATCATAAACTACTTTTTATTTTTACCAATCCTTGAAAGTAAAATAGCAGGTAAAAGACTTATCAAAATAATCAAAAGTGCTGGTAAAGCCGACTGAGCTACAAATTCTTGGTCTGCAAGTTCATACGCTTTTGTCGCTAACGTATCATAATTAAAAGGACGTAAAATAAGTGTCAGAGGTAATTCTTTGCTTACATCAACAAAAACCAAAAGTAAAGCCGTCAGCATAGCGGGACGCAAAAGTGGTAATGTTATCTTGAAAAAAGTTTGCGTAGCATTTTTTCCTAACATTCTT
>DAIUBX010000524.1:0-1511 GCA_036846465.1 Bernardetia sp. | reverse complement strand
AAGTGCGCTTCTGGATAGCCACAAAGGGGTAAGAATGGCGGCGATGTGGTCTTTAGCATGGACACGCCACGCACGCACCTCTGACATTCTGAAAAAAGTCTGTATCGCATTTTTTCCTAACATTCTTGATGCTGCTTCAAATGAATTTCCTATTTTCAAAAGCTGACTTTCAATGGGCTGAAATCCAACCGACAAAAAACGAACAGCATACGCATAAATCAACGAAATGACAGTTCCAGAAACAAACAAACCAATTTTTATATCAAAATTATTCAATAGAAAGGAATATAATTTTTTATCAATCCAAAGAAAAACACCCAAAACACCCACAGCAATCACAGCCCCTGGTACGGCATAACCCATAGTAGCAATTCGGCTGATAGATTTTTGAAGGAATAATGAAAAAGGATAATTTTTGATGGAATTATATTTAAAACCTTTGCCGTTGCTCGTTTCCTCACGAGCGACATTGGAATAATTATTAATTCGTTTCTGAAAAAGCCCTAATAAAATAGCTACAATCACAACCACAAAAGCACTCAAAAAAGCGAGCGTAATAGTATGAGAAGTAAGTTGATAAATTTCTTCATTCAAAACTTCACTCATTCCTTTATCTTGAAATTCTTTAACTGTCCAAAAAATAAGTTGCAAAACAGGAAACCCAAAGGCAAAACAAAAAATCAAAGTACAAAAAGAAAAAGCGAAAATTTGTTGAGCAAAATTTAATTTTTTTCGTGGCAATTGAGCCGTATTTTTATCATCTGAAAAAGCCATTCTTCCTCGTTGATTTTTTTCCAAAATCACTAAAAAAATAATCACTCCCAAAAGACACAAAGCAAGTCGCAAGGCAGCTTTTACATCGCCAAATTTTGCCCATGCACTAAAAATTCCTGTCGTAAAAGTCTGAATTCCGTAGTATTTGAATGTTCCGTATTCATTCAAAACTTCCATCATGGCAAGAAAAAGTCCACCAAAAATAAACGGACGAGCAAGTGGCAAAACTACTTTAAAAAAAGTATAGAAAGACGATTTGCCTAACATTTTAGAAGCCTCCCAAACGCTGCCTAATTGATTCGAAAAAGCCGTTTTACTGACTGCATAAACATAAGGATATAAAGCCAAAGACAAAATAAATATTCCTCCAAAATCTGACATAATATCAATAGAAGGCAAATTATTTTCTCTCAAAAAAATTCCAACTCCACCTGTATAAGAAAGCGTAGCAGCGTAGGTATAAGCCAAAATATAAGCAGGAATAGCAAGTGGCAAAACTAACGCCCACTCAAAAAATTTGCGTCCAAAAAAATCCGTTGTAGAAACAATCCAAGCCGTCGGAACGCCAAAAAAAAGCACCCCCAAACTCACACCAAAAAGCATTTTGAGAGAACCCAAAGTATAATCAAGCAAAAGATTTTCAGAAATATGTTTCCAAGCCGTACTTTCCTCTCCATCAAATGCCGTAAAAAGATACAAAATAGGCATACTCCAAACCAAAAGTAGTAGGATTACTA
>DAIUBX010000523.1:0-2855 GCA_036846465.1 Bernardetia sp. | reverse complement strand
CAGTTAGCAGTGAAAAACTGCGTTTCTCTGACTTTTAGTATAAATTAAAGCATTTTTTAATAAAAAAATTAGCCCTAAAAAACTGCTAACTACTAGCTGAAAAAAGAAATTTATTTAAAAAATATAGCATTCACAAAAAGGCGATTTGTTCCATACCAAAATGCTCTAAAATTTGGATTATCTGCAAAGGCTACAAACTTTCCTTGTCCTATGTTTTTTGAGATAATAGAAACACTATTTTTTAATTTTTCTTTATTTGAAATTGATAAATAACCACTTACGATATTTGTAGATGGATTTTGAGTATAAACAAGAGGCATATCATACGGATTATCAGAATAATCTAAAAAAACACTATTATCCTTAAAAATACGTATCGTTTCAGACTCATACCCAAAAGCAATCGGATTTGAAAGGTCTAATTGCCCTTCTAAAATCAATCCTCCTACATAGTTCGAACCTCTGTCATTATCTCTGTTTTCGTACATCAAACGCTTTTTTTGTTCTGAATTATTTTGATTAGAAAGTATTTTTTGATTCAAATTAAAATAAGAACTTCCCTTCAAAAAATTAATTGAAGAACCAACGGCAATCAGAGTTCCTCCATTTTCTGTCCAACTAGAAAGTGTATTTGGATTAAAGTTTTGAGGATAACCACTTGGCAAAATAATCGTCGTATAATCGTGTAAATCAATGCTTGACAGATCACTTGCTTCAATCAAAGAAATTTTCATTCCATAACGGGTGTCTAACAAATGCCAAATTTCTCCAGCTTCATTTGAATTAACTCCTTCTCCTACAACCACCAAAACTCTAGGTAATTTCAATGTTTGAAAACTTGGACTTCCCAAATCAACTCCTTCGTCTGCAAGTCCTGTTTGTAAAGAGGTAATTTTGATAGCATGTTCTTTACTACTTTCTGAAAGAAGTTGTACTAAATAATTAGCTAATTCTTCATTTTCAGGTGTTTTCACAAAAATAGTTCCTCTATCAAAATCTGTTTTCTTATCCTTATTATTTTCGTCTTTAAATAGATATGAAAAAGGCTCTTCACTTACTTTGATATTCAGATTATTTTCCAATAATTGATTTACTAATTTTGGAGCATAATAATTTTTCCAATCAATCAAATAACCAATTTCACTTTTTTGAATTTGCGTATTTTGCTTCGTATTTTCTCTATTAAATAATTCTGAAAAATAAGTTGAGTTTATTTTTTCTCCTTTTAGAGTTGAAATATCGGTTTGAGAAAGATTTTTTTGTTCTAATCCAAAAGCATAAGAAAATGTCCAAGCCGAAATATCATAAAAAATACTGTCTTTGAATGTCTTTGGCGTTTCAAAAAGAGCTTTTACTAATCTACTTTGGTTTTGATTAAGAGGAACGACGACCGAATTTTTAGCAGAAAAAGTAGTTTTGTTTTTACCTTGATTTTCAGTTACTTCATTTTTCTCATCTTTATTTAAGAGATAAAAATCAATTTGATGCGTTTCTAAGATTCTCAATAATTCTTCAAAACGTGGAATATCATTTTTTCCTCCAATCAAATAGCCTTTTTCAGTAGAATTTTTGACAAAATCAGCATTCGTTTTATAGAAATTTTGTTGATAATCCAATAATTCTTTGCGAAGATTTACGGCAGCTTCTAGCGTAGAAAGCGAAGTTGTGAGTTGATTACGAATAGCAAACTCAAAAGTAATAACTCCATTTTCGCTATCTTGAGCGTGTCCTCTTGCACTTGCCTGTTCGAACAAAATCCCTACTGAACCATTTACATCTGGATAGGTAGAACCTTTTCCATAATAAAAATCATCAAAATCTTGTTCAGAATAATAAAGCGAACCGATATTATCTAAAAATTTGGCGTGGAAAGTTCCAATTTTGGCAGTCAGTTCTTGGTTTTTTTGTGGCGTAATCGGATTTGTACGTTGTGGAACTCCCGGTTGAAAAAAGAAACTACTATTTGTTCCCATTTCGTGATGGTCTGTCAAAATATTTGGTTTCCACTCATGAAAACGCTTCAAACGTGCTTGGCTTTCAGGCTGCTGAACTGGCAACCAATCTCTATTCAAATCGAACCAATAATGATTTGTTCTTCCCATTGGGAAAGGCTCGTTGGTTTCTCTTCGGTTGGGGTCAGTTATTTGCGACTTACTTTTGTGCATATTTACCCAACTTGCAAAACGGTTCAACCCATCAGGATTAAAACTTGGGTCAAGAATAATAACTGCATTCTTTAATTGATTTTCAATTTCTTCTCCTTCTGCTGCTGCCAAATAATAAGCGTATAAAAGGGCTGCATTACTCCCACTCGCTTCATTTCCATGAATGCTGTACCCTTGCCAAACCACAACAGGTAGGTTTTCAGTAGAAATGGTAGAACTAGAATTTGTCAGTTCAACATGTTTTTTACGTATTTCTTCTAAATTAGATTGATTTGTAGGATTTGTTATAATAAGTTGAATAAGAGGACGCTGTTCGTGTGTAAATCCGATTGTATCAATGCTGATTCTGTTGGATTGTTGCGCTAAAGTGTGTAAATAAAAGAGAAGTTTGTCATGCGAAATATGCCAATCGCCAATCTCAAAACCCAAAACTTTTTCTGGAGTAGAAATGGCAGGATTGAAGTTTAGTTTTTTTCCTTCTTTGGAATATTTTTTTTGTAGCGTTTGGAAATAATAACTTTGAATCTTTGAAGGATTAGGATTTATTTTTTGAGCAAAAATAGGATTTACAAAAAATAAAGAAACAAAGAAGAGTAAAATTGATTGAAATCTCATTGGCTTAAATAGAATTTAGTAATAAAATAATTATGAATGGAAAATTACTAAAAAAATAATGAGCAAAACTAGGTT
>DAIUBX010000522.1:0-2855 GCA_036846465.1 Bernardetia sp. | reverse complement strand
ATTACTAATACAATTTCTTATAATCATTAACAAAATAATATGTCTTCTTCAAATTATATCCAGTCAGAAATAGATAACAACAAACTTGATTTGCCTTTTCTAAGAAAAGAAGTAAGTCTATTGGCTGAAAAAGTAGCTGAATTTATTTACACAGAAGCTCAAAATTTCAACAAAGACCATATTGAGGTCAAGAGTTTTAATAGTTTGGTTTCTTATGTGGACAAAGAAGCTGAAAAAAAAATTGTCGAACATCTTAGAGAATTGTTGCCTCAAGCTGGAATTATTGCAGAAGAAGGAACAGGAACTCCAAAAGAAGACGGTTTTAATTGGATAATTGATCCACTAGATGGCACAACCAATTTTGTACACGGAATTCCTGTTTATTCAATCAGTATTGCACTTGCACACACAGCAAAGAATAAAACAGAACTTTTGCTAGGAATTGTCTATGAAGTAAACCGAAAAGAATGTTTTGCAGCCCATCAAAACGGAGGTGCAACACTGAACGGAAAAAAAATAACTGTTTCTGGAGAAAAAGAGTTAGGTAAATCATTATTAGCAACAGGTTTTCCTTATGAGGATTTTGATAAAATTGATGATTATCTTTTTATGATGGGAAAAATGATGAAAGCTGCACACGGACTAAGAAGGCTAGGTTCGGCAGCAGTAGATTTAGCTTTTGTGGCTGCAGGACGGTTTGAAGGATATTTTGAGTACAATCTAAATGCTTGGGATGTGGCAGCAGGTGCATTGCTTGTAAAAGAAGCTGGAGGAATTGTAAGTGATTTTGAAGGAAATGAAGTTGTAGATAATTATGTTTTTGGAAGACAAATTATTGCAGCTACAAGCATTCATTCACAAATTGTAGAATTGGTAAAAGAAGTTTTTTTGAAGAAATAAATAAAGAATAAAATTTGTAGGTCAAACGGCTTGCCTTTGGCTGGTTATATAGTGATTTTTATGTTTCTAAAAACACAGTCAAAGAAAAGTCTTTGCCCTACAAAAATAATTTTATTAAGCAATTTTACTAAACATCGGCTTAGTTTCTGATTTTTCTTTATTTAATTTTGAATTCCAAAGTCGAACATCAAACGCCATACAAACATTTCTTACAAATGGTTTTCCTTTTTCAGTAATTTTCAGATGATTGCCTTTCCATTCTACCAAACCATCTTGTTTTAGGGTCTCTAAAAGCTCAAAATTGATACCAAAGCCAAATTCATAAAATTGCTCTTCATTCCAAGAAGTTTCGTATCTACACATCAAATCCAAAATATGCTGACGAATTACTAAATCTTCTTTTGTTAGATAATGACCTTTCAAAAATGGAAATTCATTGTTTTCTATTTTTTCTTTATAAGCGTTGAGATTTTTTTCATTTTGATTAAATGCTGTCCACGTATCACTGATGGCACTTACACCCAAACCAATAGATAAACTCGTCGATTGAGTGGTATAACCCATAAAATTACGGTGCAAACTTCCATTTTTTGAGGCTTTCAAAAGTGAGTCGCTAGGCAGCGCAAAATGATCCATCCCTATATCTATATAGCCTTTTTGGGTCAATAATTTTTTACCAATCGCATACAAATTTGCTTTTTCATCAGCAGAAGGTAAAAAAGGTTCTAATTTCTTTTGTGAAGGTTTGAGCCAAGGCACATGAGCATAGCCATAAAATGCCAAACGAGAAGGGCGTAATTCTAACGTTTTTTGAATGGTATCATTTATGGTTTCGATATTTTGTAAAGGTAAACCATATACCAAATCAAAATTAATCGATTCGAAACCTAATTCTCTAGCAGTTGCGACGCATTCTACTACTTTTTGATAGGGCTGAATTCGGTTAATAATTTTCTGTACATTTTCGTCAAAATCCTGTATTCCAAAACTAACACGATTAAAACCCAAGTCTTTCAAGGTCTGTAAATGTTGTCTTGTTGTATTGTTTGGATGTCCTTCAAAACCCCATTCTGTATCAGTAGGTACATCACAAGTAGATTTGAAAATAGTTATTAAGCGAGTGAGATTTTTGGGAGAGAAAAAAGTGGGTGTTCCTCCTCCCAAATGTACTTCTCTCAAAATTGGTTTTTGAGGAAGTGTTTTTAAATAAAGATTCCATTCTTTTTCTATTAAATCAATATAAGGTTCTTCGACATTATGATTCGTTGTGATGCGAGTAGTACAACCACAATAAGTACACAAACTCTCACAGTAGGGCAAATGAACATAAATACTTACTTCTCGTCCACTTGTCCAAAAAGCATTTTTGAGTGAATTTTGCCAGTTTTCTAAATTATGCTCTGTATGTTCCCAGTAGGGAACAGTTGGATAACTGGTATAACGAGGACTAGCGACATTGTATTTTTGAAGTAAATCATTCATCTTGTTCTGTGAAATTGTAGTGATAGATAAATTTATACTTACAAATAACGACTACTTTTTGATTTGAAAAAATGACTTTTGTTAGGAAAAAAGATGAGTTACGTATTAGATAAAATAAAAACGACTTAAACTGATTAGCGAGTGATTTTTAGGAAAAATACAAGATAACTGAAAGAGGGCGAAGCCAAATACAAATAGTAAGTAATATTTATTGTATTATCCTGTCATTATCATATAGATTATAAAACCGATAGCTCAACGAAGCTAAATCACTCGCTAAGTACAGTATTTAATAAGTTTTACTATAAACTTCAGACAGGGTTTTAACCTGTTTACCCACATGTCTAAAACAGATTTTAGATTGTCCAAAATAGTTTATAAAATAGACGAAATTTTGAAATTAGTAGGTCAAAGGCAAGCCTTTGACTTGTTATACAGTCATTTTTCAGTTCAAAAAACAACAAAATACAGTC
>DAIUBX010000521.1:0-2859 GCA_036846465.1 Bernardetia sp. | reverse complement strand
TTCCACTAAAATTGCAGCGTATCATACTGACGATTTTTTGCTCTTAGAACATGGCGAAATTTGGACAAATGATACGATTAAAAGCTATATTGCTAAGGCTCGTAGTGCAGAAAAACTACCCAAAAGAACCAATAGTTTTGAGTTTATTAGATTTGTAAAGTCTAAAAATTCGATTTGGTTTGCCTATCAAAACTATGCAACTCTTAGCATAGATGGCGAAAAAATAAGGGATTTGCAATGGTTGGAAAGTGCCGTAGCCATAAAAACCAAACAAGGTTGGAAATTACAAATGCTACACTCTACACGAGTAAAAAGAGATTAGAGAATCTAATAATCAAGTTGTCAAGTCTTAGGTTTGTTCACTCAAATAATTGCAAACCTAAGGTTATATTACTCTAATAAATGTCCTTATATAAAAATACACCCAATAGAAATTCCTATTGAGTATATTTGTATTTGTAGTAAGCATTAAAAATGATTTTTTTCTTAAAAATCATATCCAATACTCAAATAAAATTTTGCTCTTCCTCTCACATCATCTTCTACGCCCCACGCTGTATCAAAACGAGTGAAATAATTAAAGATTTTGCTACGCACTCCAATTCCATATCCCCATAAAAAAGGATCTTTAAAATTAGATACCTTTGCATAAAATGGATTTCCTTGCTGCCCACCCACTTCTACTGTATTGAGGGCATTTTCTCTATTGAAAGGACTAATCCCTGTCCACGCCGAACCAATATCATTAAAGGCTATAAATTGTAGATTTTGGAAAAATGTAGAACGAATTGTACCTCTATATAAAAGTTGAGCAACAGGAACACGAAGTTCTATATTTGTGAGCAAAAAGTTGTTTCCAGAAAGTTTTGTATAATCAAAACCACGCATCGGAGTTGCGTAGCGCAAAAATAAATAATCGCTATAATCATTTTCGTAAGCTGTTGGATCGTCTGTATCTAAGTAGAAAGGATCAGTTTGTGAAAGCTCATTAGGATCAGGCTGTCTTTGAAAAATCCAATTATCAACTCCTCCTAATCTAAAGTTTTTAGGAGCATTTCCGAATGATTTTCCGTAAGCAAAACGAGCAGCTAGAGTTACTTTTCTTCCAAGTGGAATATAATGACGAGCATCAATAGAAATATTAGTAAATGTTTCATTGCCATAATTCAGACCTTGATAATGGTCAATGGTAGCTCTAAATTTTGAACCTTCCAATGTATTTGGTCCTGTAATGGTACTATTATCAAATACAAATTCTGCACTTGCACCACCATAACGAGTAATTTTGTTTGGAAAAGCCTGTACGGCTGGGTTGATTTCACTAGTAGCAAAAAACTGTTTTTGAGCTACAAAAGGCGACAAAACAATTCGTGTTGTTACATTCAAAGGATACGAAATTGTTCCAGATAATTTACTCAAATAATACCTATGAATAAAAAATGGCGTTTGAAGTTCATAACCTTGACGGTCAAATCTTGCCCCATAATCAATTCTATTTTTTAAATATTTGTATTCAGCGAATAACATTCCACTTTGAATATCAAAAAAGCCACGATTAAATAATCCAGCTTCTAACTTATGATTTTCAAGTGCATCACTCATCGCAACTTCTAAAAGTAAACCAAAATTACGAAGTGGGTCAAGAGCAATCGTTGTTACACTTCTTTCGAAGGCAAATTTGTTATGATATTCTAAAGGTCCTCTGACAGTGATTTTTTGGCTTTCTTTGTCTTTTGCTCGTTGTGCAAAATAATCATAATCTTTAAGAAGTCGTTTTTTACGTGTCGGCTCATCTTTATTTTTTTGATTATTTCCATACGTATCAAATTCATAATTGTCTTTTTCTTTTGTCTTTGTTGTGTCAGAAGGAGAGGTTTGAGAATTATCATTCCCCAAATCTATAGTATCGTTTTTCTTATTGTTTTTATTTTCTTGTTCCTCTTTCTCATTTTTCTTTCGGAGTTCTTTCAAAAAACGAGCATCCAAAAGCTGACTTCTATATGTTTTGCCTGTAAATATTTCATGTTTTGGAGTTATTGTAGTTGTCAGTAATTCTAATTGGTCTTGTTTACGAATTACCAAAGCAAGTTTTTCTTGTCTTAAATCATAATCATAATCTTCAATTCCGATAAAAAAAGTGGAAATTTGAGAATTCACACCCATTTTTCCTTCTTCATCTGAAAAGGTATATAAAAATAAATGACGAATTCCGAGAGCCTCCGTAACATATAAAATACGATTTTCGTCAATAGAAATTGGCTTTATAGAACTACTATTCTGATTAGTGATCTGTTTTAAAATTTCTTTTTGAGAAGGATTATAAACAAAAAGATTGAAATAAGGCGATTGTTCGATAGAAGGAGATGTTTTGAGAGAATCACTGGTGCGATTAGAACTAAAAACAATTTGATTATTTTTATTTTTAAGAAAATAAGGGTCAATGTCATCATTACTATCATCTGTAATCTTAGAAAGACGAGCCGAACCCAAATCAAAAGTAAAAATATCTGATTTTCCTTTTTGTGTAGCACTCAAAACAATTTTTTGACCTTTTTGATCAAAACTAAAACTTTGTATATTTTCTAGTGTCTTAATTTGATAATTATTAGTTTCTTTTCCATTCAAATTGTATATTTTGAGGAAGTATTTATTTTTTGAATAGGATAAAATACCCAATTCATTATTATTCTTCCAAGACATCAAAGGCGAATTTTCATCATAACGTTGATTGATAACAAACAAACCTCCTTTGATAAATTTCTTATTTTTCTTCTTATTATTGTTATTCTTATTTACATCTTCTACATAAATTCTAAATTTTCCTTGATTATTTTCTGCATACGCCAAAAAACGTCCATC